>DUUJ01000102.1 GCA_012841635.1 Clostridiales bacterium
GCCTGTCAGGTCACTCAAACCGACCTTGTTTATCCTGTTGGTTTCCGATGTGACTACCGCGTTTAATGAGCCTGAGCGGGGAATGAGTTCAAGAGAAGCGTCGGCGGTAATCGTCTGTCCTTTGCTGAGTCGGATAACTTCATATGAAGCCGACTCAGCCGCCGGTGTGCCGACCGTCTTGGATTCGCCTTCCGAATCGGTTTCGCCTGATTCGGAAGATTCGGAAGTTCCGCCTTCTTTTAGCGCTTTAATGTCAGCCGCCTGCTTTGACTGCTGCTGTTCAAGCGCCATGATCGATGTGCTGATCTCATCCATGTGAGTCTTTACCGAGTTGATGTCAAGCTCGGTGATTATCTCGTTTTTGATTTCTGTTTTAACATTTTGTATATACGAAACGGTAACAAGCGGATCCGCCGATGTGTCATAGCCTTCGGCGAAAACGGTTACGGCGCCGACTGCCGCTATGACTACACACAGCCCGATAAGGGCTATTTTTTCATTGATATTCATGTTGGAAATTCCTCCGGAATATAGTGTACAATTTAATATAAGCTTCAGTGTCAACAGAACTGCCGAAGTTTTGAGTGTCCCGAATGTCTTAAGAACAAACAGGTATACATAATTATACAACATACGCTTTAAAATGTCAATACTGCATGTGGAATACAGCGTAAAGCGGGTGTAAAATCCCCAAAAATGCTCTTGATTTAGCCTCCGGCATATGATATAATAAAACTTGATTATTAAATATTTGTGTATTTCGGAGGAGCATATGGATTTCAGAAAAAGAGCCGAGGAGCTGGTTTCGAAGATGTCTCTGGCGGAGAAGATGAGCCAGATGAAATTCGACTCCCCGCCGATCGAAAGACTCGGTATACCTGGATATAACTGGTGGAACGAGGGGCTGCACGGAGTCGCCCGCTCCGGCTCGGCAGCCTGCTTCCCTCAGGCAATAGGTATGGCAGCAACATTTGATCCCTCAACCGTTTTCCGCATCGGCGAAGCGGTTTCGAAAGAAGCGAGAGCCAAATACAACGGCTACCGCGCATTCGGCGGAACCGGCATCTATCAGGGACTTACCCTCTGGTCGCCGAACATCAATATCTTCCGCGACCCGAGGTGGGGAAGAGGGCATGAGACCTATGGCGAAGACCCGTATCTGACCGCTCTCACCGGAGCGGCTTATGTCGAGGGGCTTCAGGGAGATGACGAAAACTACCGAAGAGTCGACGCGACATTGAAGCACTTTGCGGTGCATTCGGGTCCCGAATCATTAAGGCACAGTTTCGACGTTCATCCTTCGAAACGCGACCTTTGGCAGACATATCTCTTTGCCTTCGACTATATTATCCGCAAAAGCAAAGTCGCGGCAGTAATGGGCGCTTACAACAGACTCGACGGCGTTCCCTGCTGCGGCAGCGTCGAGCTGCTCGAAGATAATCTGCGCGGAAGAATGGGCTTTGAAGGCTACGTCGTCTCCGACTGCGGCGCAATATACGATTTCTACAACGGACACGGCACATCCCCCGACGCGCCGCACGCCGCCGCCCAGGCGGTAAAGGCCGGCTGCGATCTCAACTGCGGCGGAGCATACGCGTCGCTTAACGTTGCGTACGAAAAAGGACTTTTGACCGAAGAGGATATCGACCGTTCGGTCGTAAGGCTCTTTGAAGCGCGGATGAGACTCGGAATGTTCGACGATGACTGCCCGTATGATTCGATACCGAAAGACGCATACGACACAAAAGAACACTCGGCGCTTTCGAGAGAAGCGGCGGCGGACAGCATTGTGCTGCTCAAAAACAACGGCATCCTGCCGCTGAATCCGCAAAAGAGATACGCCGTGATTGGTCCCGTCGCTGACGACAAACTCGTCCTGCTCGGCAATTATCACGGCACACCGAAAAAAACCACCACCCTCCAGCGCGGCATCATCGAAGAAGTCGAAGCCGCAGGCGGTTCGGTCTTATGCGCCCGCGGCTGCCACATAGTCCGCAAAGATTTGGGCTCCTGGGAAGAAAATCCTTTCCGGGAAGCTTTGGTTGCCGCCTCCGAATCGGATATCGTCATAATGTGCCTCGGTTTAAACCCGACTTTTGAAGGAGAGGAGGGCGACGGCTATAACAGTCAGCGGGGAGGCGACAAGCCGGATATCGATATTCCCGAAGTTCAGCTCGAACTGTTCCGCGAAATCGTTAAAATCGGCAAGCCGATTGTCTTCGTTTCGGTGTCAGGTTCCTGCCTTAACCTCTGCGAAGCGGACGAGAAAGCCGACGCCGTGCTCCAGTGCTTCTATCCGGGCGCCGAGGGCGGCTATGCGCTTGCCGATGTGCTTTTCGGGCGGGTAAGTCCGTCTGGGCGTCTGCCGCTGACTTTCTACCGATCGACCGATGATCTCCCTCCCTTCGAAGATTATTTGATGGAAAACCGCACATACAGATATTTCAGGGGCAAGCCGCTCTATCCGTTTGGCTTCGGGCTTTCCTACACATCGTTCTCCTATTCGTTCAAAAATGCAAAGAAAACCGACAGCGGTCTTTCGATAAAACTTTCGGTAAAAAATACCGGCAGCCGCGATTCAAAAGAAGCGGTCACCCTCTATCTTGTTTCGGGCGACAATAAAGATGAGCCGCCGGTAAGACTGATATATCTGAAAAAACTGTTTATCCGCGCCGGAGACGAACTCGAACTCGACTGCGAGATCGAGACGGACGCATTGAAATACGCCGACTCCGACGGCAATTACCAAATGCCCTCCGGCAGCCGTCTTGTTCTTGCCGACAGCTGCTATGAGGATTCTGCAAAAGCCCGCACCATAATTCAATTGTAAAAATAAAAGGAGGAATCTTTTATGAAACAGCCATTATTGCTCACCGCTGACCCGGAAGGGATATCGGTATTCTGCGGTGCAAATCTTTTGCTTAAGAATTTAAAGCCGGTAATCAATACCGACGCCGGGCAGATTATCCCGAAGCTGAAAGAAGTATCCGAAGTCAAAGATAAGATAACTCTCTTTTATGCAGCCAATGGCATAAGGCGTTTTAAGCTGACCGTAAATAAAGCGGAACGCTCTCTCGTTTTCTGCATCGACCTTGAAACCGAGCAGCCTCTCAATCAGTATCCCGGTGTAGTGTTTAACTTCGATATCGGAAGAGTCACCGGAACGGTAAATATCTATCCGAATAAAATCTGGTGGACATATCCCTCCTTTGCCCGCAGCAAAAAGGATTGGCCGGAGAGAGGGCAGCTCACGGTTGTAAAAAACGGCGGAGGACAGATAATCAGCCTGCTGCCGCTGCCGCAGAAAAACTTTTTAACACACATTTCCTCCCGCGGAATCGAGCTTTCCGCCGGCTGCGGCGGAGTTACCGCCATGAACGGCACCTTCCTGTCGATCTATACGGCAAGCGAACCGATTAAATCGATACAGGAAAATTTCCGAAACGCCCGTCAAATGAAAGCGATAACCGTTCCGCTGCTGAGCGAAAGAAAAATCCCCGGCTTTGTCGACGAATTCGGCTGGTGCAGCTGGGACGCCTTCTACAGGGATATGAACGAAGAAAAGTTCATAGCTAAAATGAAGGAATTCAAAGAAAAAAACATCCCGGTAAAGTGGGTGATAATCGACGACGGCTGGCTGCATCAGAAAGACAACAAGCTTCTCGGCTTTGAAGCCGATCCCGCAAAATTCCCGCTCGGACTTAAGCACCTCATTTCGCAGATCAAATCTATCCTCGACGTAAAAGTCGGCGTCTGGCACGCTTTCACCTCTTATTGGGACGGAATTGCCCCCGGAAGCGAGCTTGAGAAGCAGTATTCCGACTATCTTACGACACTTCCGAGCGGAGCGATCATTCCGTCTCTCGATCCGGAAAAGGCTTACAAATTCTGGTCTGCCTGGCATTCCTTCCTTCGTGATTGCAGTGTAGATATGCTTAAGATAGACAACCAGGGCAGCTATATGCCGACCGTTCTCGGAACGGCCGTCGTATCCGAAGCGGCTCGCAACGCCCATACGGCGGTAGAACGTTCGGTCGCCGAACACTTCGGATCACCCGCGCTGCCGCTGATAAACTGCATGGGAAATCCGCAGGAAAACGTCTTCAATCGCCCGGTAAGCGCGGTAAACCGCAACAGCGACGACTTTTTCCCGAACGATAACGACAGCTTCGCCGCCCATATAGTCCAGAACGCATGGAACGCCCCCTGGCATTCGATGCTGTATGTCTGCGACTTCGATATGTGGTGGTCAAGTCATCCGGACGCATACAGAAGCGCAGTCCTCCGCGCCCTGTCCGGAGGACCGGTATATGTATCCGATAAAATCGGCGAAAGCGATTTTAAAAAGATAGCACCGCTCTGCGACGAAAAGGGCAGGCTCTACCGTTTTCCGGGCGCCGCTATGCCGACTTATGACTGTTTCTTCACCGACTGCCGCGCGGCTGAAAAGCCTCTTAAGCTCTTTAATAAAAAGGGTGATAACTTTGCCGTCGGAGTATGGAATATAAGCGATGTTCCCGCAGACGGCGAGATAAGCATATCCGATATCCCGCGCATCGATTCGGGAGGAAGATACCTTGCATACGAGTATTTTTCGAAGAAATACCGTCTCTTCGACCTTGAAAACAGCATAAAGCTGTCTCTTGCAAAAGGAGAGGTTCAGGCATGGTCAATCTATCCCATCCGCGACGGCAAGGTAAAAACAGGCGACTGCTCCAAGTATTTCGGCGCCGCAACCCCCGTCATCCGCGAAGTCCCGGCATCATCACTGCTGAACGGCTGAATAACAACATTCAAACACACAAATTATCTTATCGCGAGGGAGATAAAATGATTATAAAAAGAATATTCGCGTTGCTGCTTGTTTCCGCCTTGTTTTTGGCTGCTGCGGCATCCTGCGGCGGAACAGGCGAAGAAGGCGCGGCGGGAACGACTTCCGCCGGAGAAGAAACCGCCGAAGAAACCGTGTCCGAAGAATCGACAATCGAGCCGCTTGAAGTAAAGGATTTAGGCGGCAAAGAATTTCGTGCCCTTGTTTATAAACAGGGTGATCCCGGCACCTGGTTCCAGTACCTTGATTTTGTCTGGACGGAAGAAGCCGCCGGAGATCTGATAAACGACAACATCATGAACCGCAATATCGCGATAGAAGAAAAATACAATGTCACCATAGTTTCGAATCAGGTGAGCGACGTCGTTTCGACTGCCCGCAAAGCCATCACCGCCGGTTCCGACGAATTCGAAATCCTTGAACCTTACTGCGACTCCGCTTATTCGATGGCGGGGGAAGGGCTGCTTTACAACATATACGATCTGCCGTATTGCAAATTCGACATGCCTTGGTGGGACTCGAATATCCAGCGCGACCTCAGCCTTCAGAACCGCCTTTGGACGGTAACCGGCGACATTTCAATGTTCGACGAAGAGCTTTCTTATGTGGTGTATTATAATCAGGTTCTCGCGGGGCAGTATGAGATAGAAGACTGTTACGAACTCGCCCGCAGCGGGAAATGGACGATAGATAAAATGGGAGAACTCGGCCGGATAGTCACCCACGACCTGAACGGCGACGGCGTCCTCGGCGATGAAGACGTTTACGGAGTAGTCACCGACTACGGCGTCGGCCGCTCATGGTTCTACGCCATGGGAGCGCAGCTATGCAAGCTCGAAAGCGACGGCACTCCGAAGCTTGTCGTCGGCGATCCTCATTCGCAGTCGGCTTTCGACAAGATTTCCGCGCTGATGAACGATGAGACATCCACAAAGCTGGTCAGCAAGCTGAAAAACAGCTGGACCGCCGCAATAAACGGCATGAAAGAGGACAGAGTGCTTTTCCTGCCCGGTTCCCTTTACGATATTACCGGCTACCGTTCGATGGAAAACGACTTCGGCGTGCTGCCGTATCCGAAACACAGCGAGGAGCAGGAGCGCTATTATAACTATGTCGCTTCTCATGTCTGCCCGGTCATCTCGGTGCCGGTCACTAACAGCGACATAGAATCGACCGGTCTTCTGCTCGAAGCGCTCTCCCGCGAATCGTCAGATACAATTGTCAACGCCTATATCGAGCTGAACCTTATGACCAAGGTCGCCCGTGATGACAGCTCTGCGGAAATGATGCGCCTGATATTCGCGACCAAGCGCTATGACCTCGCCTGCAGCTATAACTGGGGCAAGATAACCAATGTCATCGAACCGAGCTGCCGCGACAGCTCCAAATTCCAGTCGACGCTTGCGAAGCTGCTGCCGGCGGCGGAAGCCGATATGGCGAAGACGCTCGAACAGTTTGCCGGCTGATCCGGTATTTGAATTCGTATATTTATTAAAGAGGGGGAATATATGAAAAAACAAATAATTTCAGCCGCTCTGGCTCTTGCGCTGCTGTTTGCTTTGATTTCCTGCGGCAGCGCAGAGCAGCCTGCTGCTGAAGGCAGCGCCGCGGCAGAGACACAGCCGGATGTTGTTTCAGACACCACCGCAGCCGAAACCGAGTATCCCGAGCTTGAAGCAAAAGACTTCGGCGGTAGGGAATTCCGGATACTCGCGTATAATCAGGGCGACCCTTCCACATGGTTCCAATACCTTGATTTTGGATATTCCGAAGATAAGAAAGGCGATCTCATCAACGACGCGGTTTGGGAGCGCAATATCGCGGTCGAGGATAAATACGGAGTGAAGCTGATAAACACAACCGCGGCGGATGTCCCAAAAAACGCCAGAAAGGCAATAAAAGCCGGCTCGGATGAATTCGATATCTGCCAGCCATACATCGATACCGCTTTTCAGATGGCGGGCGAGGGAATGTTAGTCGATGTCATCTCCCTGCCCTGGCTAGAGCTTGAAAGATCCTATTGGGACGAAAACATACAGCGGGACCTGACTCTCAAAGGCAAGCTCTGGGCGATAACCGGCGATATATCAATGTTCGACGAAGAGCTTTCATGTATGTTTTATTGGAACCGGCTTCTTGCCGAACAATACGAGCTCGGTGAATGTTACGATTACGTTCGTACCGGCAGCTGGACTATTGATAAAATGATGGAACTCGGCCGCGCCGTAGTACAGGATCTGAACGGCGACGGGGTCATGGACTCTTCGGATGTCTGGGGTATCTGCGACAATTACTCAGTCGGCCGGTATTGGTTTTTTGCTTTTGGCGGGCAGATGGCGAGAGTTGACGAAAACGGCGATCCCGTTATCGTCATGGGTGAAGAAAAGTCCCAGATTATCATCGACGCAATCGGTAATATGATGAATGATTCAACCGTAACCATACTCACAGTCAACATACCCGACTCATGGATGGGCGCAAGAGCGATGATGAAAGAGGACAGGCTGCTTTTCCTGTCCGCAAATATTTATACCATACCCTACTACCGCTCGATGGAGAATGATTTCGGCATCCTGCCGTATCCCAAATTAGACGAAAATCAGGATCGTTATTACAACCAGGTTGCCTCATGGGTCTGCCCGGGAATTTCCGTGCCGACGACAAACCAAGATATTGATTTCACCGGTTATATGCTCGAAGCGCTTTGCCGCGCATCGGGCGAAATCCTGCAGCCCGCTTATATCGATGTAAACCTGATGACCAAAGTAACCCGTGACGAAAGCTCGGTAGAAATGCTCAAGCTTGTACTTGACAGCAAGCGTTACGATCTTGCAGTCAGCTTCAATTGGGGAAATTTAAGCGATATAATAGCAAAGTGCGCAGAAGACCCGTCGAAATTCTCCTCCCAGCTTGCGTCAAAGCTTAAGAAAACCGAAACCGATATGGCGAAGACAGTCGAAATGTTCGGCTGACCAAAACAAAATTAAGCAGACAAAATCCCTCCGCCGTTAAAAACGGCGGAGGGATTGGCTATTGTTGAGCAATATCGCTGCAAGTATCAGTCAAATGATTCAATAGCTTCTATCATCTTCTGAAGCTTAGCTTCGCAGGCGCCGATGCCTTTTTCATAAACCGAAGCGAAATCATTGCTCTTTTTTCCGCAGGGACCGGTGAAACACTGAAGCATGAAATCACCGAGCGCGTTGTTGTAAGCGACTGAGAAGGAGCTTCCGAAGTTGTCGTGAATCATGTCGATCATCTTCGCCGCGTGTTCGTCGGTCGTATATTTAACCTTGAGAGCGACATCGTAATAAGTCGGGAAGAGCGTTTTCGAAGTTTCGGCGTTGAGAGCTTCCAATACCGTGGTTACAAAAGCGAGGTCGTTGCAGGTGATCGGAATCGCGCCCATTTCGGTGGTGTCGTGGATCGATGTGTAATGATTGTCGCTTTCATAAAGCTTCGGATAGGGGATCGGACCGATGTCGAAGTCGAAGTTGCGCATCAGCGCAAGGTCGTTGAGCCGCTGATAAACGACCATAAGGGCTTCGCCGCCGCCGAAAAGTCTGTTGAGACCGAGGTGGTTGTCGGCGCTGTCCTTTATTCCGACGAGCGTGCCGTCGTTGTGATAAAGGTTGTTTAGCGCTTCAAGATATGCAACGGAGCGGTCGTTGTTGAAGTTTACTGTCGGCGGGTCGGTCGAGCGGTCAAGAAATTCGATTCCGGCGGAGCCGACGAAAGCGATAAGGTTGCCCCAATAGTCGTGGGCAATCATGCCGAAGCGGTCGCCTTCCTTCATCTTTCCGTCGCCGTCGAGGTCGGCGTAGTTTTCGTTGATAACCTTCGTGGCGTTTTCATAAGTCCACTTGCTGTCAAGAACCATGTTGTCGATATGTTCGGGATCGCCGTAAAAGTTTTCGCACATATTCTTGTTGTAAAAGAGACAGTGACAGGACTTGATGATATCAGCGAAATAGTCTCCCGCGAGGATATAGGTGTGATTCGGAACGATCGTAAGGTCGTTCATAGTCGTGGCATACCAGTATCTTTTCTCAAGGTCGAATATCGGTACGTTCGCGACATTGCAGAAGATGTTTTCGTCGGTCAGCTGAATCAGGGATCGGACGTCATTGATTATAATATCGTAAAGGTCGTCGCCTGCCATGACTACTTTGCGAATATTCGCTTCTGCGTCGGAGTAGGTATATTTGGTTTGAGTATACTCGAATTTGATGTTCAGCTTTTCTTCAATCGTAAGGTTGCGCTTGTAAACCGCGTCGTTTACGATATCGCCGTCTTCCTCACCGGTTCCCTGAATCATGTCGTTTGCGTTGGTGGCGTCA
>DUUJ01000011.1 GCA_012841635.1 Clostridiales bacterium
CTCTCTTCAACATTACTAAATTCCTTTCTCTCCTTTTTCTCCTTAATTGCTTTTTTTCGGTCTCACATCATTGACAAATGTACAATTTCACAAGCGTTTTTGTTTTATTCCATGAAAATTAAAGTTTTCGACTTTTGCGGCTGAATTCACAACACGGTTAAAGGATTGGTAACAAATCGCCTTGATAAATTAATATTTTTTTGGTATAATATGTTTTATTATTGAAAATAATAAAATCAAGATACAGGTGAAATCAATGGCAAAAATCAAAAAAGAAGAACAGCTGCCGCAGCAGCCGCGGCCGGATGAAAACTGCTCGCACGACTGCTCAACCTGCGCCGCCAACTGCCCTTCGCGTACAAGCGCTCCCCAGCCCGGCGCCAAAAAAACAACCGAAGAGCTGATGCAGGCCCCTTTAAACCATCTTTCCAGCGTCAAGAAGGTAATCGCGGTGGTGTCGGGCAAGGGGGGAGTCGGCAAGTCGCTTGTCACGTCGATGCTCGCAACGGCGACCCGCCGCCGGGGCTACAATACGGCCATCATGGACGCGGATATAACCGGCCCGTCTATCCCGAAGATATTCGGCCTTCCGTCCGGCAACGTTCAGGGCAACGACGACGGAATGTTCCCGCCGACTACAAAGACCGGCATCGAAGTGATGAGCGTCAATCTCCTGCTTCCCGACGAAAAAACGCCGGTAATCTGGAGAGGACCCATTATAGCCGGAACGGTGAAGCAGTTCTGGACCGACGTTATCTGGAATGACGTCGACTTTATGTTCATCGATATGCCGCCGGGAACCGGCGACGTGCCGCTGACGGTTTTCCAGTCGATCCCGGTTGACGGAGTTATTATCGTGACCAGCCCGCAGGAGCTTGTTTCGATGATAGTTTCAAAGGCGGTAAAGATGGCCGAGATTATGAAAGTCCCGGTTCTGGGAATCATCGAAAACTACAGCTACGCGCTGTGTCCCAAATGCGGCGAGAAGATCGAGATCTTCGGCGTCTCCCGCGTCAACGAAGTCGCGGCGGAATTCGGACTCGAAGTGCTCGACCGCATCCCCGTCGACCCGAACCTTGCCGCCCTCTGCGACAAGGGTATGATCGAGCTGATGAAAGACGCGCATGAGAAATATGTTTCGAATGCCACCGACGTCATCGAGGCGAAAGCGATCTCGGAAGAGGACTAATTTCCCCTTCCGGCGCCGCTTCCAAGGCTTTATTCCGAAAATTGAAAAAAAGACCGCTCTATTTTCCCATCCCACAGGACAAACGGAAAAACGGAGCGGTTTTTCATCGGCAAATCAACTGCCGCGCCGAAAAGAATCGATAAAGAGGATTAAATCAAAGCTCTTCGAACGCTGCGATAAGCTTTTCAAGCTTCTTTTGGGCGGATTTTATATTTGAAGCGGTAAAAGATACGTAATCTTTCTTTCCGGATACGATCATACCGCGTCCGACATATCCCAGATGGCTGAAATCATCCATATAGATATACGCGGTGTCGGTCATCACCGAATCGTGTATCAGGTCGACAAGCTGTATCGAAATATCGTCTCTTGCGTATTTTGTCTTAAGCGCGATTTCGTAATACGCCGGCATGACCGTTCTGTGTCCCTCGAACGCCAAAAGTTCAAGCACGGCGGAGACCGCGTCCAGCTTCTGTATCGTGTTGGGAACGAACTGGAGCTCGACTATATCGTGGACAAGCTCGTAATACCGGCTTTGCTCCTCTGTGAGCTTCGGCGACGGGAGTATTCCGTAATCGTCCTTCATGTCCCGCAGAAATTCCGACGAATAGAGAAAACCGGTAAGATAAACGGCCTTCCCGGCGCTGAAGTTGGCGTTGTTTTCGAAAGGATCGTTCTTGTTGAGGAAAACCCCGTGGCTTTCATAGGTGAGCTGATATACCTTTTCCATGACCAGGACATTAATCTCGTCTTCGCTGACGATGACCGGATAGCCGTTTTCGTCCTTTTCGGTAGCCTTTCCGCCGCCGGCGTAAAACAGAACGTCCATGTTGTTGCCGTAGTAGGTCAGAAGACCGAACTGATCATTGACATCGACTTTCGTATCGCCGTTAAGATCCGAGTATGCGACGGCGGCGTTTTCGATAAGCTTATCGAACGTCCAGCCTCCGTCGAGCGCAAGCTGATACATCTCCGTCGGGTCGCCGAAATAGCTTTCGTAAAGATTCTTGTTGAAGAACATGCAGCCGGCGCACCTGATGAGGTTGATGTTGTAGTCGCCGCATAAAGCGAAACGCTTGTTGTTTAATATGTTCGCGTTATTTATGTAGCTTGTCGCCCACCACGGCTCCTCGATGTTGATGTACGGCGCGTCGATCATGTTGTAGAACAGCCCTTCGCTCACGTGATTCATCATGTTCCACTGAATGCCGCTGAAAAGGTCGTATTCATCCGAGCCGGACATTATCAGCTTCCTGACGGCGGTTCCGTTATCGCCGGCGCCGGTTTTCGAATTAAAAAGATTCAGATTTAAATTGAGCTGTTTTTCAACGGCAATATTTCTTTTGTAAATCGCGTCGTCGACGATGTCGCCCTCCTGATCTCCCGCCATGTCGTAATATGTTTCCGAGGCGCTGCCGGAAACCGTCGAATACCAGAAGTTGATTGTCTCCCCGCCGAAATCAAGACCGGCCGGGATGTTTTCATCGACGGCTTCGGTCGTGGTCACCTCCGCCGTTTCATCGCCGGCGGTGTCGGAAGCGGTGTTTTCGGCAGGCTTGTCATCCGTCCCCGCATCGCCGCAGGCAGCCAGAGCCGCGGAGAGCAGCATTAATAAGGTGAATATCAGCGCCGCCGTCCTGATAAAAAATCCTTTTTCCATCTGAACCCCCTTTTTCGTTTTGATGTGAATTTGACAGGTATTTTAAACAAACCGCATGACAAGTGTATCACAGTTTGCCGAAAGAATCATGTCGGAAATGTGAATTTTATAACGCCGCGGAAATTTCAGCCGCAGGACTGCGAATCAAAAAAACGCCCCCGAAGCGGGGCGTTTTTGAGTGTTCAGAATCTGAAATAGAGGAAGGGGTTGAAGCTGGAGTCGACCAGATACCCGGTGCAGAGAATGAGCAGCAGCGCGCAGGCGCCGGCGGTAACGTATCTCCACCATTTTTGTTTTTCATAAAGCCGGTAGAACAGCTTTTTTGGTCCTGGAGTCGACGCAATGCCCAATATGACGATGAACGGCAGGTTGCGGACAAGGTCGTACAGCGCGCTTTGCGAGATAAGTCCCCCTCCCGCGCCTCCGAACATTGCTTTAAGGTAAACGATACCGGCGCTCATGTCTTCGGAGACAAACAGCAGCCAGCCTATCACGACGACAAAGAGGGTGTAGACATGGCAGAGCCAGGCCGGCCACTTCTCCATCACTTTTGCGAGGAACACCTTTTCAATCACAAGTACAATGAAGTAGAAGAGTCCCCAGAGAATGTAGTTCCAGGAGGCGCCGTGCCAGAAGCCGGTCAGAAACCACACGATAAACAGGTTTCTGTAAGTGTTGAATTCCCCTTTGCGGCTGCCGCCGAGCGGGAAATAAACGTACTCGCGGAACCAGGTCGAAAGGGACATATGCCAGCGTCGCCAGAAATCGGTGATCGATTTCGCAATATAAGGATAGTTGAAGTTTTCAAGGAAGGTAAATCCGAACATCTTTCCGAGGCCGATAGCCATATCCGAATATCCGGAAAAGTCGAAATATATCTGGAAAGTGTAGAAGATTATTCCGAGCCAGGCGCCTAAAACCGTCTGTTCCGACGCGGGAGTTGCCCGCAGCGCTTCCCAGAGCTGTCCGGAGGTGTTGGCGAAGAGGATTTTCTTTCCGGGACCCGCCATAAAGGTTCGGACGCCGGAGGCAAACAGCGCTGTGTTCTCGTTCCTTTCGCGGAGCATGTCGTCGACGTCCTGGTAACGGACGATGGGACCGGCGATCAGCTGCGGGAAGAGGGTGACATATGTTCCGAAAGAGACAAAGTTTGTCTGAACCTTCGCGTTGTCCATGTAAAGGTCGAGGGTGTAGCTCATCGACTGGAAGGTGTAAAAGCTGATGCCGATCGGCAATGTCACTTCTATCATCGGAAGCGAAGCCAGAGCCGGGATCAGCCGGAGGTTCTCGACAAAGAAGTTGTAATATTTGAAGAAAGCCAAAATTCCGAGGGATATGACGACGGATACAATCATCCATTTCTTCGCCCCCGCCCGGTCGCCTTTTTTCATACATACATCGAGCAGCCAGCCGCAGAAGTAGTTCACCGCGATGGTGAATACCATCAGGAAGACGTATATCGGCTCTCCCCAGCCGTAAAAAACAAGGGAAACGGCGAAAAGTACGAAGTTGCGCCATTTCAGATACTTGTGCGGAACGGCGTAATATAAAATCAGGGTTACCGGAAGATAGAGAAAGAGGAACTCAAGACTTGAGAATACCATAAATTGCTCCGTGTTCTTTGACGTCGGAAAATCAGATCTTGTTTATGTCGTATGGAGTCAGCTGATATACGAAATGGTTCAGCCAGTTGGAGTAAAGCAGGTGGGCGTGCGAGCGCCAGATGTTGCGCGGGGAGGCGGCGGTGTCGCCGCCGGGGAAGTAGTTGTAAGGCAGGTCGATGTCAAGCCCCTTGTCTCGGTCGCGGAAGTATTCGCGGGCGAGGGTGTCCGAGTCGTATTCGCTGTGGCCGGTGACAAAGAAGCGGCGTTTTTCGTCGTCCGCTATAATATAAGGTCCGGCGGTGGATGACGAAGCCACGATCTTCAGCGCGTCGACTTTTTCGATGTCCTCCCGCAGCACTTCGGTGTGCCTTGAATGAGGGGCGTAGAATTTTTCGTCAAAGCCGCGGACGAGCGGATGGCGCGGAAGCTCGACCTTGTGGGAAAAGACGCCGAACACCTTTGACGCCATCTGTACTTTCGGCACTCCGTAATGGTAGTACATCGCCGCCTGAGCCGCCCAGCAGATATAGAAGACCGAGAAGACATTCGTCTCCGACCAGTGCATTATCTCGCAGAGTTCCGGCCAGTAGTCGACGTCTTCGTAAGGCATCTCTTCGACCGGCGCGCCGGTAATGATAAGTCCGTCGAACTTTTCCTCCCGTACGTCGTAGAAATTCTTGTAAAATGTCGCCATATGCTCGGGACTGGTGTTCCGTGATTTGTGGGATGCGGTTCCTAAGAGAGTCAGCTCAAGCTGCAATGATGTGTTTGAGAGCAGCCTTATAAGCTGCGTTTCGGTGGCTATTTTAGTCGGCATGAGGTTGAGGATCGCGATGCGCAGCGGACGGATGTCCTGATGCAGCGCGCGGTATTCGTCCATGACGAATATGTTTTCTTCTTCCAGTGTTTGTCTTGCCGGCAGCCCGGAGGGGATTTTTATCGGCATCTTTTGTTTTCCTTTATTATATATGAATTGTTTCAATGGCGATTTCTATATATTATACCATTTATCCCGCGTGATTGCAATACCGAACAGAAATTTTGAAAATTTGCGCCGGGTTTGTTTACAACGGCGCCGTCGTGTGGTATAATTATGAAGGCTAAGCCTATATATAAATGAAAGTTATTTTCACGGAGGAGAAAATGGATATAAAATTATGGGACAGCGGCACCCCGCTTTTTGACGAAAAGAAGGGTCAGCCGGAGCCGACGCTTACCCCTTATCTGCTGCCGGATTACGGCAAAAAGACCGGATGCGTCATTGTCCTGCCCGGCGGCGGATACGCTGTGCGCGCCGATCACGAAGGCATGCCGATATCAAAAATGTATAACGAAGCCGGCATCAACAGCTTTGTCTTAAACTATCGCGTCAGTCCCTACCGCTATCCGGCGCCGCTGTATGACGTTCAGCGGGCGGTAAGGCTTGTCCGCGCCCGCGCCGATGAGTTCAATATCGACCCCGAAAAGATCGCCGTCCTCGGCTTTTCCGCCGGCGGACATCTTGCGGCGATGGCGGTTACGCAATACGACAAAGGTCTTGACGAAGGCGACGATATCGACAAAGTTTCCTGCCGCCCGAACGCCGGTATCCTTTGCTACGCCGTGATAAGCCTCGGCGAATACACTCATCAGGGCAGCCGGGACAATCTTCTGGGCAATCCCGCCGACCCGGCGCTTGTAAAGAAGCTCTCCGGAGAAGAAGCCGTCCGGGACGACAACCCGCCGTTATTTATGTGGCATACGGCGGAAGACGCCGCGGTCCCGGTCGAAAACTCGCTCAACATGGCTTTGGCGCTCAGAAAGAAACAGATCCCCTTTGAGCTGCATATCTTCCCATACGGCCACCACGGCCTCGGCCTCGCCCCGCAGCATCCGGAAGTCGCCCGGTGGGCGGAACTTTCGGTCAGGTGGCTGAAAGCGATGGGATATTAAGAAATAAGATAACTGATGGAATTTATCCCCCCATCCGCTTAAGTCATAATATGAATGGAAGACAATAGATATAACAGCCTTGACAACTTTCCCGGAATCATATATAATGTTATCGTAAGTTAACGGCTGCATTTAATTTGCCATCATACAGGGGGTATTATGAAAAAAACAAAAATCTCTCCGAAAATATTATCGGCGCTGCTTGCCGCGCTGCTGCTTTCTTCCTTCGTAATCTCCTGCGGCGCCGAAAAACCGGCGGCAGATACAACCGCCTCGCTTCAGGAAACCACCGCCGCCGAAACCGAAGCGGAATCCACCGAAGTCCCCGACAACCTGCCCGCCGACCTTGATTTCGGCGGAAAGAGCTTCAGGATGGTGTTTCAGGCGGAAGAATATCGCGTACAGAGCATAGTGGAAGAAGAAACCGGCGACGTTGTAAACGACGCGGTTTACGAAGCCAACCGGCGGGTCGAGGAGCGCTTCAACGTTTCGCTTGAAGCTTTGGTTTTGGGAGACAGCTACTTAAGCTCGATCAAAAAGTCGATCCAGGCGGGGGATAACTCCTGCGAAGCGGTGTCCGGCCATGACCTCGAGCTTGCCAACGCAACGCTTGAAAATTTCTATATCGATGTAAATACCCTGCCGTATCTCGATTACGATAAGCCGTGGTGGCCGAAGTATTCGGTAGACTCTCTGACCGTCGGAAATCATATGGTACTGATATCCAACTTTATGACATATGAGAATCTTCATGCGACGAGGATTTTCTACATCAACAAACCGCTTGCGGATTCCTGGGGTCTCGAAATGCCTTACGACAAGGTGCGCAGCGGCGTCTGGACGCTTGACGAGCTTATTTCCATGTCAAAAGACATCTACTCGGATGTCAACGGCAACGGCGAGCGCGACGCATATGACTTATACGGCTGGGTCTGCACCGACCCGTATGCGATGCTCGAGTCCTTCGGGATCACTCCGATAAAAGAGGATGCCGACGGGGTGCTCTATATCGACATCAACAACGAGAAGACGGTAACTCTTATGGATAAGATTACCCGGCTGCTCAAAGAAACTCCCGGCGGAACCTATTTATCCGGCGAGCGGAATTCAAGCAAGCTTTTCACCGAAGGGCTTTCGGTATTCCATTACGCCCGCCTCGGCGTCTGCACTACCTATCTGCGCGATTCCGAGATCGAATACGGCATGGTTCCGATCCCGAAATACGACGAGTTTCAGGAAGACTATATCTCCGGCTCGACCGACCGCCCCGTCGCGGTTCCGATCTCAATCGACGATCCGGAATTCGTCGGCTGCATGATAGAGGCTATGACCGCCGAAGGGTGGCGGCTGGTGCGCCCCGCCTTCTTTGAAATCGCGCTGAAGAACAAATACAGCTACGACGCCGATTCCGCCGAAATGCTGGATATCGTAGGCAGAACCATCATACTTGACTTCTCGTACATCTATTCCGATTACAGCGGGTTTGCCTGGACTCTGATGGATATGGTAAGACCCGACTTTAAGGGTGATTTCGCCTCATACTACGCCAAAAACGAAAAGAAGGCGCAGAAGCGCGTCGATAAGCTAAATAAATTCTTCGCGGAACTGGGCGGCTGACGCCGTTATACCGGCATATAAGCGACAAACTTTAATTTCCTAAATACTAACGCGGGGGCGAAAAACGCCTCCGCGCGTTTTTTGAAATTATTTATTTATAATATTGACATATGGAAACCGCCGTGATATAATACGGCTGTCTTGGTATTTTGACAAAGAACCGTGAAGTAAAACCATACGGAGGGGATATTATGAGAAACCATGCATTTATAAAACGCATTGCCGCGCTCCTTATGGCGGCGCTGATATTCGCGGGTACTCTGGCAGCCTGCGGCGGCGGAACCGCTGCTGCCGATACGACGGCTTCGCCGGGAGAGACGACCGCCCCGGAAACGGAAGCGGAATCTACCGAAATTCCCGACAACCTGCCGGATGACCTTGATTTCGGCGGACGGCATTTCCGCATCGGATATATGGACCCCGGCGTCTATATAGCCGCGTCGATAGTCCTTGAGGAGACGGGGGAAGTTGTAAACGACGCCGTCTTCGAGGCCAACAATAAAGTCGCCGAGCGGTTCAATATCGTTTTTGAGCCGATCGAGCTTGCCGGAAACAGTCTTGATCCGGTAAAATCCGCGGTGCTTGCCGGCGACAACGCCTACGAAGCCTGCGGCGGCCACGACATAACGATAGGCAACCTCTGCCTTTCCGGAATCTTCCGCGACGTAAACAGCCTGCCCTATCTCGATTACGAAAAGCCGTGGTGGCCGGCATACTCAGTCGATTCGCTGACCGTCGCCGGACATATGGTGCTGATATCGAACTATATGTCGTACTGGAATCTTGACTCGACAAGACTGTTCTATGTAAACAAGAAACTGATGCAGGATTACGGCTTTGAAATGCCCTACGACGCCGTCCGCGAAGGGACATGGACGCTCGACATGCTCGTGTCGCAGATGAAAGACGTTTATTCGGATCTCAACGGCAACGGAGAACGCGACAAAGATGACCTCTACGGCTGGGCTTCGCCGGATGACTGTTATGCCATGCAGGAATCCTTCGGCATAACTCCGATAAAAGAAGATGAAAACGGTGTGTTATACATCGATATAAACAACGAGCGCAACATGAGTATTATAAATGATATTCTTTCGGCGCTCAAGAACACCGACGGCGGTATTGTATTCGAGGTGTTCGATATCCCAAGGGATATTTTCATGGCGGGCAACTGCCTTTACTTCTACAGTACACTCAACTTCGCAACGACGAAGCTCCGCGAGTCGGATGTGGAATACGGCATGGTACCGGTACCGAAGTATGACGAGCTTCAGGAGAACTACATCTCCGGTTCGACCGACCGCCCCTTCGCGGTGCCGATCACCGTTGACAGCGACGAATTCATCGGCGTCATAATCGAGGCGATGTCGGCGGAAGGCTACAAGATCGTCCGCCCGGCTTACTTTGACATAGCGCTTAAAAACAAATACGCCTATGACGAAGATTCCGCCGAAATGCTCGACATAATCGGAAATACCATCGTTCTCGACTTTTCTTATATCTACTCCGATTACGGCGGCTTTGCCTGGACGCTGATGAATTTGCTCACTCCGAGCAATAAAAACGACTTTGCGTCATATGTGGCAAAGAACGAAAAGAAGGCGCAGAAGCGCGTCGACAAGCTTAACGAGTTTTTCGCGTCGTTTGACGGCTGAAAAATTCCGTTTTTCCGGCGTATTCTCATTAAAAACCCAAAGGGAAAATGAAAAACACACATTATGGATAAAAAAATCAAATTCAGAAATATCCTTGCTGCGGCGCTCGTTGCGGCTATTCTCGCTTCATCTGTTATTTCTTGCGGCGATGAAAAAGCCCCGGCGGACACAACAGTTTCAATCGGAGAGACGACAATCACACAGACCGAACCGAAATCTACCGAAATTCCCGACAATCTGCCCGATGACATTGATTTCGGCGGACGCCGATTCCGCATCGGATATATGAACCCCGGCGAGTATATAGCCGCATCGGTGGTGCTTGAAGAAACTGGAGACGTCGTGAACGACGCGGTTTATAAAGCCAACATTAAGGTTTGCGAACGGTTCAATATCGTTTTAGAGCCTATTGAGCTTGCCGGAAACAGCCTTGACCCGGTAAAAGCGGCGGTGCTTGCCGGCGATAATGCTTATGAAGTCTGCAACGGTCATGACCTGACGATAGCAAATCTCTCTCTTACCGGTATCTTTCGCGATATAAACAGCCTTCCGTATCTTGATTACGAAAAGCCGTGGTGGCCGTCCTATTCGGTCGATTCGATTACGGTTAACGGTCATATGATGCTGATAGCGAACTATATGTCTTATTGGATTCTTCATGTTACAAGTCTGTTCTATGCAAATAAGCAGCTGATGCAGGACTACGGTCTTGAGATGCCTTACGACGCCGTCCGCGAAGGCAGATGGACTCTTGATATGCTTGTTTCGCAGATGAAGGATGTATATGAGGATCTCAACGGTAACGGCGAGCGGGACGACGACGACCGTTACGGCTGGGTTTCGCCGATGCACTGTTATGGCTTACAGGAGTCTTTCGGCATAGCTCCTATAAAAGAGGATCAAAACGGTGTGTTATATATCGATATCGCATGCGAGCGCAATATGAATATTATAAATGATATTATTTCGGCGCTTAAGAACACCGACGGCGGTTATGTTTCGGAGGTATACGATACCCCCGGAGAGATATTTATAAAAGGAAACAGCCTCTATTTTCGCAGCGCTCCTATTCTTGCCGCGACAACCCTCCGCGAGTCGGATGTTGAATACGGCATAGTTCCGGTACCGAAATATGATGAGATTCAGGAGGAATACATATCCGGTTCGGCTGACCGCCCCTTTGCGGTTCCGATCACCGTTGACAACGATGAGTTTATCGGCGTTATAGTCGAAGCGATGTCTGCGGAGGGATATAAGACGGTTCGGCTGGCATACTTCGACATAGCGCTTAAAAACAAATATTCCTATGACGAAGATTCGGCCGAGATGCTTGACATAATAAGCAATACCATTGTTATCGATTTCTCTTATCTCTATTCCGATTACGGCGGCTTTGCCTGGATGCTGATGGATATGCTCGATCCTAAAAACAAGAATGACTTCGCGTCATATGTGGCAAAGAATGAGAAAAAGGCGCAGAAACGCGTCGACAAGCTCAACGAATTCTTCGCCGGACTCGCCGGCTGACGTTCATAACGGCAAAATCCTTCATTTATTGTATAGCATCGGAATCGGCTGAAAAAGGTAAATCGGGATGAAATACGAGATAACGACGAAAAAATACGTTTTGACGGAATCGGGAACGACGTTGATCATTCCGATATCCTTTTTTGACGATGTGATACGGACGGAGCTGCCGGAGCAATTTCTGGCGGCAGAAAAGGAAACGCTCCGCCTCCTTTCGGCGGAATTGCCGAGTGAGGAGAAAATCAAAGCCGCCGTCCGCGAATTTCTCCCGTACGCATCCGGGGCGGGATATCAATTTGACCGTATCGTTCATCAGCACCGCTTTGTCTGTACATCGCGGACCATGATAAACGAAAATTGTATCCTCCGCGGCACCGGCCGCGGCGACTCCGTCGAGATAACGCAGGATTTCGGGCGCTTCAATATCGTAAGGAAAACATGGCCGGGCGATGATTATCCGTACCGCGGAACCGGAGTTGTGATTGACGGAAAGCTCGTATCTTATTGCATCGAGAACTCTCATTATCATGATTCGTATGACGAAACGGAAATAGGCGTTCAGACCCATGAAGCATACAGGAGAAGAGGATACGCCTCATCCTGCGCGGCGCTGCTCTGCTCCCTGCTGCTCGCCGGACAAACGGCCAAAATATACTACAACTGCAGCGCCGATAACGAAGCTTCATTCAGAACCGCGCTCAGGGCGGGTCTCGATCATGAATGCGAAACTTATTATCTGATCTTCGATTGCGAAAAGAAATGACTGCCTTTTGAAATAAACCCGCAGCGCCGTTATTATATCTAATCGCGCTCTCGCCCCGGTTAATCCGGGGCGATTATATATGAATTAATTGTAAAATTTACAGACGCAGTTGACTGAAAAAAAGTTATGTGATATAATAGAAAAGCTGTCGCTCTTCCCGGAGAACACCGGGAGCACGGCGCATAACAAAGCCCGGTTTCGGGCGAAGCCAATGCGTTGAAGTGGAAGGTTGCGTCTCTTTTTCCCGGGAGGCGGGAATTTCCGCAGAGTATGTCCGCTGTAAGGCGGGCGGTTGAAAGTTCTGACGGCGCTCACGCGAAGGATTTGCGTGGGGCGCAATTTTTAGGAGGCGTGTGGGATACGCCCGGCTCGGTTCACAAGCAATAATACGGCGGATACGCGGCTCAGTCACGCGATATCGCCGAATTGAACCCGGCTGTCGTCGGAACTGCCTCCGCGAGTTGCTTCGCCGTGTCGGCAACGAATCAAATCAGGAGGAAAAAACAGTGGCAGTCAAGGAAAAACTCAGGATCCGTCTCAAGAGCTACGATCACACGCTCATCGACGCCGCGGCGGCTAAGATAGTCGACACCGCCAAGCGCAGCGGCGCGGCCGTTTCCGGCCCGATTCCGCTTCCGACCGAGCGCGAGATTGTTACGGTACTGCGCGCGGTGTTCAAATACAAGGACAGCCGCGAACAGTTCGAGATGCTGACCCACAAACGGCTCATCGATGTAATCAAACCCTCGCAGAAATGCGTTGAAGCTCTGATGGGCCTCGAGCTTCCCGCCGGCGTAGAGATCGAAATAAAGCTCTGAGCATAAGGCCGCTTGTCACCCCGACGGCTCAAAGCGCGGCGCTTTGTTCAAATACGAATTTAAAAGCGCCTTAAATCTCACAGTCAAAGGAAGCCCGTGAGGCAAAATACCGACCGCGTCGATTTTATTTTATCATTATGAGAAATGCGGCGGCGTTTTACGTCAAGTCGGCCGGAAAGGTTCCGGACCGACCAATAACCTAAAACAGGAGGATATACTTTTTCAATGAAAAAGGGAATCATCGGTCGCAAGCTGGGAATGACCCAGCTATTCGACGAAAACGGGAGCGTCATCCCGGTAACTCTTATCGAGGCGGGACCCTGCGTGGTCTCTCAGAAGAAGACCGTCGACAAGGACGGTTATGACGCAATACAGCTCGGCTTCGAGGATATAGAAGAAAAGAAGCTCACGAAGCCGCAAGCCGGTCACTTCAAGAAGTCCGGCGTAAAACCGAAAAGGCATCTCAAGGAGTTCAGGCTTGAGGACTCATCCGGCTATAATGTAGGCGATACCGTCGCAATCGACATCTTTGCCGAGGGCGAGCTGGTCGACGTTACCGGAACTTCCAAAGGCCGCGGTTACACCGGCGTAATTAAGCGCTGGAATTTCGGCATACTCCGCATGAGCCACGGTGCCGGTCCGGTTCACCGCGAAGGCGGTTCGAAGGGCGCCAACTCCAGCCCCTCCCGCGTCTTCAAGAACAAGAAGATGGCCGGACAGATGGGCAACGAGCGCGTAACGGTCCACAATTTGAAAGTCGCAAAAGTCGACGCTGAAAAGAACATCATAGCAATCCGCGGCGCGGTTCCCGGAGCCAACAACGGCATCGTTTACCTCCGCGACGCGATCAAAGGCTGATGTGGTAAGGAGGAAAAACAATGCCTAATTTTAAGGTAGTCGATATGACCGGCAAAGAAGTCGGCAGTATCGAACTTTCCGATGCGGTGTTCGGCGCCGAAGTAAACGCCGATGTTCTCCATACCGCAGTCAAAGTTTATCTGGCGAATCAGCGGCAGGGCACTCAGTCTACTCTGACCCGCGCCGAGGTATCCGGCGGCGGCCGCAAACCCTGGAGACAAAAGGGTACCGGACGCGCCCGCCACGGTTCCATCCGCTCCCCGCAGTGGACACACGGCGGCGTTGCGCTGGGTCCGAAGCCCCGCTCATACAGGCTCAGCCTCAACAAGAAGGTTCGCCGCATAGCCATTCGCTCCGCTCTCTCAAGCAAAGTTCAGAGCGGCAGCGTAGTGGTAATCGATTCGATCGAAGCCTCCGAATACAAGACCAAGACAATGGCCGGAATGCTCAAGGCAGTCGGCGCAAAGAAGAAGGCGCTGGTAGCTCTTGCCTCGGTTGATGACAAGGTCATTAAAAGCATGTCCAACATCCCGGGCGTCAAGACGGTTCAGGCCGGCTCGATCAACGCTTACGATATTCTCAACTGCGACACTTTCATCATGGCAAAAGACGCGGCTGTGAAGATCGACGAGGTATATGCATAATGAAAAACGTTCATGATATACTGATAGCTCCGGTCATAACCGAGAAGTCAAACGCCCTTATCGGCGAAAAGATCTATACTTTCCGCGTCGCATCTCACGCAAACAAACCGGAAATCGCCGACGCAGTCGAGAAGGTTTTCAAGGTCAAAGTAAAGAGCGTAAGAACCGTTACTGTCGTCAGAAAGCCGAGAAGAGTAGGCGTCCATTCCGGTTACAAGCCCGGCTGGAAAAAAGCTTACGTAAAGCTTACCGACGATTCCAAGACCATCGAATTCTTCGAAGGCATGAACTGATCCGGAGGAGTGATTTAGAATGGCAACAATAAAATATAAACCGACCACTCCCGCAAGGCGCAACATGTCGGTCCCGTCCTTTGACGAGATCACCAAGAAAACGCCTGAGCGGAGCTTAACGGTACACTTAAAGAAGCATGCCGGCCGCAACAGCTACGGCAAGATTACCGTCCGCCACAGAGGCGGCGGCAACAAGCGCAAATATCGTCTCGTTTCCTTCCGCCGCGCCGACGCCGATCCGGCAAAGGTAATCGGAATCGAATACGATCCCAACCGCACCGCTTATATCGCTCTCATCGAGACTGATGACGGCATAAAGAGCTACATCATAGCTCCCGAAGGATTGAATGTCGGCGACACCGTATACTGCGGTCCCGATGCCGATATCAAGCCGGGCAACACCCTGCCGCTTACCAATATCCCGCTCGGTACTTTTATCCACAACATCGAGCTTTATCCCGGCAGAGGCGCCCAGCTCGTCCGTTCCGCCGGCACCGGCGCCCAGCTGGTGGCAAAAGAAGGCGACATGGCGCACATTCGTCTGCCCTCCGGCGAGGTAAGATACATCCGTCTTGCCTGCACCGCAACGATAGGCAGAGTCGGCAATTCCGACCATGAAACGGTCAAGATAGGCAAAGCCGGCAAGACCCGCCATCTGGGAAGACGCCCGAAGGTCCGCGGCTCGGTCATGAACCCTGTGGACCACCCGCACGGCGGCGGCGAAGGAAAGTCACCGATAGGACGTCCTTCACCCGTTACCCCCTGGGGCAAGCCTACGCAAGGGTATAAGACTCGTAATAAGAAGGCGCGCACCGATAATATGATTATCAGGCGCCGCGGCGGAAAGTAAGGAGGAGCCGTTAAATGAGCAGAAGTCTCAAAAAGGGGCCGTTTGTCGAAGCGAAGCTTTACAGCCGCATCGAAGAAATGAACTCCAGAAACGAGAAAAACGTTATAAAGACCTGGTCGAGAGCTTCCGTTATTTTCCCGGAATTCGTCGGCCACACAATAGCGGTACATGACGGCCGCAAGCACGTCCCGGTTTACATCACCGAGGACATGATCGGCCACAGACTGGGCGAATTCGCCCCGACCCGCACCTTCCGCGGTCACGCCGGCACCAAGACCTCCAACACCGGTTCCTGACCCGGTCGGGAGTCGTTATAGTAAGTAAGGAGGAAAAACAACAATGGAAGCCAAGGCAATTTTAAAATACGCGCGGATCAGCCCGCGCAAGGTCGGCATCGTGCTCGACCTTATCCGCAACAAGGATGTCGATGTCGCCTCTGCCATGCTGAAGAACACCCCGAAAGCCGCCTCAGAGTATCTCGTGAAGCTGCTTGATTCGGCGGTTGCCAACGCCGAAAACAACTTCGGCATGGACAAGAATCAGCTTTACGTAAAAGAATGCTACGTGACCGAAGGCCCGACTCTCAAGAGAATGAGACCGAGGGCAAAGGGATCGGGCGCCCGTATATTCAAGCGCACCAGCCATGTATATATCGTGGTGGCAGACAAGCAGTAATCGAGAGGAGAAGAACACCACATGGGTCAAAAGATTAATCCCCACGGCTTTCGCGTCGGAATCATAAAAGACTGGGACTCGAGATGGTTCGTGGGAAATGAAAAGTTCGGCGATACTCTCGTATCCGACTACCAGCTCCGCACAGCGCTCAAGAAGCGTCTTCATGACGCCGGCGTTCCGAAGATCGAAATCGAACGCGACGCTGCAAGAGTCAGAATATTCATACACTGCAGCAAACCGGGCATGGTTATCGGCCGCGGCGGCACCGAAATAGACAAACTCAAAACCGACATTGAAAAGATGGTCGGCGGCAAGCCGGTTACCGTCAATGTTGTTGAAATAAAGAATCCGGATATGGACGCTCAGCTGGTTGCCGAGAACATCTCGTCCCAGCTCGAAAGACGCTCTTCGTTCCGCCGCGCCATGAAGCAGTGCATCGCACGCACCATGAAGAGCGGAGCCAAGGGAATCAAAGTCCGCTGCGGCGGCCGCCTCAACGGCGCCGAGATCGCGCGTTCGGAAACTTATCACGAAGGAACCATTCCGCTTCAGACCCTCCGCGCCGATATCGATTACGGCCAGTGGGAAGCCAATACCACCTACGGCAAGATCGGCGTAAAGGTATGGATTTACAAGGGCGAAGTCCTTGACGGCAGCAAGACCGGCGGCCGCGCCGCTCTCGAAGCTGCTCAGAAGAGCGACAGACCTCGCCGCGACCGCAGAGACGGCGACCGCAGAGACAGAGGCGGCCGCAGAGACCGCAGAGACGGCGACCGCAGAGACGGCGGCTTCCGTTCCGACAGGGGCGGTGAAAGAAGCGCCGAGAGAAGCTCCGACAGACGCCCGGGCGGCAGCCGTGACGGCGCCCGCGCATCCCAGGGCGGACAGCGCGGAGGACGCAGCACGGGCGGACGTTACCAGCAGGACAATCGTCCGGCATTCTCGGACGGCCGCACCGCGCCGAGATCCAGCGTACGCAGCCAGAACACCGCTCAGTCTCCGGATGCCAAAGCTCCGTCGGATACCGCGAACGAGTAATAAGGAGGACTGACACAAAATGCTGATGCCAAAAAGAACCAAGTACCGCCGCGTCCATCGCGGCCGTATGAAGGGCAAGGCTCTGCGCGGCAACGAACTCACCCATGGTGATTACGGTCTGGTCGCAGCCGAACCCGCTTGGGTAACAAGCAATCAGATCGAAGCCGCGCGTATCGCGATGACGAGACACATTCAGCGCGGCGGCAAGGTCTGGATAAAGATATTCCCCGACAAGCCCGTTACCGAGAAGCCGGCCGAGACCCGAATGGGTTCCGGTAAAGGCAGCCCGGAATACTGGGTCGCGGTTGTTAAGCCCGGCCGCGTTATGTTTGAAATGGACGGCGTAACAAGGGCTGAAGCAAAAGAAGCTATGCGGCTCGCCAGCAATAAGCTGCCGATGAAGACCAAATTCCTTGAGAAAAAAGTTGAAGCCGCAGCTGCCGATTCCGAGGAGGGACAGGCGTGAAGATCACTGAAATACGCGGCTTGAGCGCAGCCGATCTGGAAAAGAAGTATAAGGAACTGAAGGAAGAGCTTTTCAACCTTCGCTTCCAGCATTCCATCAATCAGCTCGACAACCCGCACAAGATAAGCGATACCAAAAAAGATATAGCCCGCGTTCTGACCGTCCTCACCGAAAAGAAAAACGCGGCGCAGACAGCCGATAAGAAAAACGCGTAAGCGCAGGAGAGGAATTAGTCATGGAAGAGAAAAATATGAATACTGTGACCCGTCCGATGCGCAAGACCCGTGTCGGCATGGTAATATCCGATAAAATGGACAAGACAATTGTTGTTGCGATCATTGACAGCGTCGTTCATCCTCTTTACAAGAAGGTTGTCAAGCGCACCACCAAGATCCACGCGCACGACGAAAACAACGAGTGCGGCATCGGAGACAGAGTCGAGGTTATGGAAACCAGACCGCTGTCCAGAACCAAAAGATGGCGGCTTGTAAGGATAATCGAGAAAGCGAAATGATTATCGGGGACGGGAGGGGCAAAAACCCTTTCCGAGCCGGCTGAGCCGGGATTATTCAATCCCCCGGAAAAGGCACGCGCGGCGCGGTTTTTAACCGAAATCCGAATGTGCCGATATCAGCCTTCCCTGTAATATTAGGAGGACAACGAACGTGATTCAAACGCAATCATATATGAAAGTGGCGGATAACTCCGGCGCGAGGGAACTGATGTGTATCCGTGTCCTCGGCGGAACCCGCCGCCGCTATGCAAATGTCGGCGACGTCGTGGTTTGCGCCGTTAAAAAATCGGTTCCCGGCGGTCAGGTAAAGCAGGGACAGGTAGTCAGGGCGGTAATAGTCCGCACCAAAAAGGGCGTCAAGCGCGCCGACGGCTCCTGCGTCCGCTTCGACGAAAACGCCGCAGTTATAATCGAAAACGATAAGAACCCCACCGGCACCCGTATCTTCGGGCCTGTCGCCAGAGAGCTTCGCGATAAGGAATTCACAAAGATTCTTTCGCTGGCTCCCGAAGTGCTGTGAGGAGGACAACCGAATAATATGAATACTCTTCATATCAAAAGAGACGATAACGTAATCGTCATCTCCGGCGATGACAAAGGCAAAAGAGGAAAGGTTCTTGAAGTATCCCCCTCTGAGGGCAAAGTCATTGTCGAGGGAGTTAATAAAGTTAAGAAACATGTAAGACCCCGCCGTCAGGGCGAAGCCGGCGGCATCATCGATGTCGACGGACCCATCTATGCCTGCAAGGTGCTCCTTTACTGCTCAAAGTGCAACAAAGGCGTCCGCGTGAAGTCTAAGATGGACGGGGACAAAAAGATCAGAGTCTGCGCCAAATGCGGCGAAAAGCTTTGATCTGCGCTTCGAATCAGGAGGAAAATAATAATGGCAGATAAAACGGAAGGCCGGCCGGCCAAGAAGGCCGGCGCACCCGATAAAAAAGCCGCCGCCCCGAAGGCAGAAAAAGTAACGAAGGAAGCGGCTCCGGCCGAGACCCCCACTCCCCCGAGACTTAAAGAGTTTTATAAGTCGGAAGTCGCTCCGGCGCTCATGAAGAAGCACAACTACAAGAGCCCGATGGAGATTCCGAAGTTCGTAAAAGTCGTCGTTAACGTCGGCGTCAGCGAAGCCCGCGAGAACGCGAAGGCTATCGACGTTGTCATAAACGATATCACTCAGATCACCGGACAAAAGGCAGTGGCTACCACAGCCAAGAAGTCGGTTGCGAACTTCAAGCTCCGCGAAGGAATGAAGATCGGCGTAAAGGTAACCCTCCGCGGTGACCGTATGTACGAATTCATCGACAGACTGTTCAACTTCTCGCTGCCGCGGGTTCGCGACTTCAGAGGCATCAATCCCAACGGCTTCGACGGACGCGGCAACTACTCTCTGGGAATTCGCGAACAGCTGATTTTCCCGGAAATCGTTTACGATAAGATCGATAAGGTCAGAGGTATGGACATTGCCTTTGTGACCACCGCCCGCACCGATGAGGAAGCTCGCGACCTGCTCGCCATGATGGGCGCTCCGTTCGCTAAGTAATTAGGAGGATAAAAAAGTGGCAAAAAAGGCAATGGTATTAAAGCAGCAGAAAGAGCAGAAGTATTCCACCCGTGAATACACCCGCTGCAAGATCTGCGGCCGCCCGCGCGGCTATCTCCGCAAATACGGCGTCTGCCGCATCTGCTTCAGAGAGCTGGCTCAGAAGGGCGAAATCCCGGGCGTAAAGAAGGCTTCCTGGTAATACGGAGCCTCAACACAACAATATGTCGAACATCCGAAAGGAGAGAGCGGGTACAGCCAAACTCCGTCCGCCTCTAACCGTCGGTTGTCCGCCCCGCCGGAATACCGGTCCGGGGCATATAAATCAGGAGGATTATACATCATGCAAATGTCAGACGTTATTGGGGATATGCTCACCCGAATCAAGAACGCCAGCGGCGCGAAGCATTCCACCGTTGACATTCCCGCCTCTAAAATGAAAAAGGCGATAGCCGACATCCTCGCCGAGGAAGGCTATATCAAATCTTCCACGGTAATAGAGGACGGCAAACAGGGCATTATCCGCGTTACTCTGAAATATCTCCCCGGAAAGAAGAAAGTCATATCCGGAATACGCCGCATCTCCAAGCCGGGTCTCCGCATCTATGCGTCCGCTTCGGAAATGCCCCGCGTTTACAACGGCCTCGGAATCGCCATTGTCTCCACTTCAAAGGGGATTATGACCGATAAAAGGGCAAGAAGAGAAAACATCGGCGGCGAAGTTCTCGCCTTCGTGTGGTAATTGAGGAGGAACTGAAATGTCAAGAATCGGAAAGATGCCGATTACGGTTCCCGCCGGCGTCGATGTCAAGATTGACGGCGATCTCGTTACCGTAAAAGGCAAACTCGGCACTCTTGAGCAGAAAATAAGCCCGAGAGTGACGGTAGAATACGAAAACAATACTATAACCGTCTCCATAGCAAACGAAAACGACAAATCCCGCGCCGGCCGCGGCGACAACGCTCTCTGGGGTCTCACCCGCTCCCTTATCAACAACATGGTAATCGGGGTGAGCGAAGGATATCAGAAAAAGCTCGAAATCGTCGGCGTAGGCTACAACGCGCAGAAAAACGGAAAAACTCTTACTCTGAACGTAGGTTATTCCCATCCGATTACTTTCGAGGAAACGGATGACGTAACCTTCGAGTGCCCCGACGCCGTGACGATAATCGTCAAGTCTGCTTCCAAACAGGCTGTCGGGGAAATAGCATCCCAGATTCGTTCAAAGAGGCCGCCGGAACCTTACCTCGGCAAGGGAATCAAATACTCCGGCGAGTATATCCGCCGTAAAGCCGGCAAGGCCGGAAAAGCCGCGCATTAAGGAAAGGAGCGGATATAAATGTTTAGCAGCAAGAAAAAGAACGAGGCGCGTCTTAAGAGACATGCCCGCGTAAGAAGCAAAATCAGCGGCACCGCCGCCCGTCCGCGTCTTTGCGTATTCCGTTCCAACGCCAATATCAGCGTTCAGGTAATTGACGACGTAAAGGGAGAAACCCTTTGCTCTGCCTCCTCTCTCGAGAAGGACTTTGACATGAGCGGCACCAAGAAGGACGCCGCCAAGCGCGTGGGAAAAGCTGTTGCCGAGCGCGCTCTTGCCAAGGGAATCGAGGAAGTAGTATTCGACCGCGGCGGATATCTCTATCACGGCCGCGTAGCTGAATTAGCCGCCGGAGCCCGCGAAGGCGGACTCAAGTTCTGAGAGGTAAAAGCAAAATGGTTTCAAAACGTATAGACCCGTCGACGCTCGACCTCGTCGAAAAGAACGTCGTAGTCAAAAGTGTATCAAAGACCGTTAAAGGCGGACGCATCAGAAGATGGTCGGCAATAATGGTTGTCGGCGACGGAAACGGCCACGTCGGCTACGGACTCGGCAAAGCCGCCGAAGTTCCGGAAGCCATCCGCAAGGCGATCGAAGATGCCCGCAAGAACATCATCAAGGTTTCGCTTAAGGGAACCACAATCCCGCACGAAATTATCGGCGAATACGGCGCCGGCCGCGTCCTGCTGAAACCGGCTCCCGAAGGAACCGGAATCATCGCCGGAGCAACCGTCCGCGCGCTGGTAGAATCCGTCGGTATAAAGGACATCCGCACAAAGTGCCTGCGCTCTTCCAACCCGACCAACGTCGTAAAAGCGACCTTCGAAGCTCTGCGGAGCCTCCGCACCGCGGAAGAAGTCGCGAAGATCCGCGACATTCCGGTCGAGCAGGTAAGAGGCTGAGGGGAGGACAATAATGGAAAAGACTATAAAGGTCACCCTGATAAGAAGCCTTATCGGATCCAAGCCGAAAACCAAAGCAAACGCAGAAGCTCTCGGTCTTAAAAAAATCGGCGACTGCTTTGTAGGACCTGACACTCCGGCAACCAGAGGAAAGGTCAGAATTATCGAGCATCTCGTAGAGCTCGAAGAAGAAGTCTGACTCATCTCTGACAGGCTTGTATAAAATTAAGGAGGAAACTTAATGAAGCTCCATGAATTATCGCCTGCAGCCGGTTCTGTCAAAAAAAGTTGGCGCGTCGGCCGCGGCATAGGTTCCGGTAACGGAAAAACCTCCGGAAGAGGACATAAGGGTCAGAAGGCCCGCTCCGGCGCATCGATTCGCCGGGGATTTGAAGGCGGACAGCTCCCGCTGTACCGCAAGCATCCGAAGAAAGGCTTTACGTCTTTCGCTCCGGTTGAATATGCAATCGTAAATCTCAATACCCTTAATAAATACGAAGACGGCTCTGTCATAGACCTTGAAAGCCTTATGGCAGACGGAGTTGTAAGAAAGCCTCTTGCGGGACTTAAAGTTCTGGCAAACGGCGAGCTTAAAAAGCAGCTTACCGTAAAGGCGACTAAATTCTCCGCAGCCGCTAAAGAGAAGATAGAGGCTGCGGGCGGAAAAGCCGAGGAGGTCTGAGGTGTTTCAGACTTTTAAAAACGCATGGAAGGTGCCGGAGCTCCGCAAAAAGATGCTCTTCACTCTGCTCATACTCCTGCTTTACCGTATCGGAGCCGTTATCCCGGTTCCCTTCGTATCGAGCGACAAAATGCACGCTCTGATGAGCATGGGCAGCGGCTCGATGTTCCAGTATCTGAACATCATGTCCGGCGAAGCGTTCTCAAGGGCCAACCTGTTCGCTTTGGCCGTAAGCCCCTACATCACCGCGCAGATTATAATGCAGCTTCTTACAATCGCCATCCCCGCCCTTGAAAAGCTTTCGAAGCTCGGCGAGGAAGGACAGAAGAAGATCCAGCAGATTACCCGCTATGTATCGGTCGGATTAGGTCTCATCACCTCATACGGCTATTACATGTACATGCGCAACAACGACATCCTTACCAACAAAGGTATCTTCGAAGCATTCGTCATCATTGCCTGCTACACCGCCGGCGCTTCCCTTATCATGTGGCTCTGCAGTAAGGTCGACGAACACGGAATCGGCAACGGAGTCAACATGGTGCTCTTCTCGAACATCGTTTCGTCCGGAGCCACCATTGCCGGCACATTGATCGGATTTGTGCAGCAGTACAAGGTTTTGGGCGTCCTGCTCGATATCGTCATCATGATTGCTATGATTGCCATCATAGTCTTCGTGGTATTCGTGACCAACTCGGAGAGGCGCATCCCGATCCAGTACGCCAAGCGCACCGTCGGACGCAAAATGTACGGCGGACAGAGCTCGAACCTGCCGATTAAGCTGAACATGAACGGCGTTCTGCCGATCATCTTCGCAAACTCGGTGGTTGCGATCCCGTCGACGATAGCCATGGTATTCCCGCCGAAACCCGGCGGATTCGGAGAGAAGCTTGTAAATTTCTTAGGCTATAACTCCTGGTTCTATGTCGTAGTATTCTTCGCGCTTATTATACTCTTCTCCTTCTTCTACATCACAATCTCCTTCAATCCGATCGAGGTTGCGAACAATCTGAAGAAGAACGGCGGTTCGATCCCCGGCATCCGCCCGGGCAAACCGACCTCCGACTTTATCACGAAGGTTCTTAACCGCATAACTCTGATAGGAGCCCTCTTCCTCGACGTTATCGCCGTGCTTCCGCTGGTAGTCAATATGGTCACCGGCAGCTCTCTCGGCTCTCTGGCGTTCGGAGGCAGCTCGCTGCTCATCGTCGTCGGCGTAGTTCTTGAGACCGCGCGCGGACTCGAGGCTCAGATGACAATGCGTCATTACAAGGGATTCCTTGAGTGAAACGGATGAACTCATACGCAAATTCACCGGCCATGGAAAACGCAATGGAGGACTACGAATGAAAATGATATTCCTCGGCGCGCCCGGCGCCGGAAAAGGCACCCAGGCCGAGAACGTCTCCGAGAAATACGGAATACCGGCGATCTCGACCGGAGCCATAATCCGGGAATCGGTCAAAAACGGCACCGAAGCCGGTCTTGCGGCCAAAAGCTACATAGACAGCGGCGCGCTGGTGCCCGATAAAGTAGTCATCGACATCATCAAGGAAAGGCTCAGAGATGATGACTGCAAAAACGGATTCATACTCGACGGTTTCCCCCGCACCCTCGTTCAGGCCGAAGAGCTGGAAAAGCTCGGCGTCTCGATCGACTTTGCGATAACCATCGAAGTTCCGGATGATAAGATTATCCGCCGTATGAGCGGGCGCCGCGTCTGCTCCGACTGCGGAGCGTCCTATCATATCGAATACAAGCCGTCGCTTGACGGCAAAACCTGCGACAAATGCGGGACAGTTCTTACTACCCGCCGCGACGACCTGCCCGAGGTGGTCAAGAGCCGCCTTGAAGTCTACCACGAACAGACAACTCCCGTAAAGGAATTCTACAAGAAATCCGGCAAGCTGCTGACGGTAATCGGACAGGAGGAGGTCAAGGACACAACGGCTCTCACCATGAAGGCCGTTGAGACCGGCATCCTTATGTCAAGCGGTACCAAGGATTGACGGCATTTGCCGTGACATCATTCAAAAATGATAGAACTGAAAAATGAATCTCAGTTCGCTAAAATGAAAGTAGCGGGCAGGATTACCGGCGAAGCGCTTAAGGTAGGCGAAGCGGCCTGCAGGCCCGGCGCCACCACAAAGCAAATCGACGAATTGATCCACGATTACATCGTGAAACAGGGCGCGATACCTTCCTTCTTAGGATACGGAGGTTTCCCCGGCTCTGCCTGCATATCATTGAACGATCAGGTCATCCACGGTATCCCTTCAAAAGATATCGTGCTGAAAGACGGAGACCTTGTAAAACTCGATGTCGGCGCGACTTATGATGGCTACAACGGCGACGCGGCGCGAACGGTGCCGGTCGGATGTGTGTCAGCCGAAGCACTGACGCTCGCCAGGCATACCGAGGAATCCTTCTGGTTGGCTTTTAAGCTTATCAGGGACAGAATCGAAAGCGGCGAAACGCTCAGGCTGGGCGACATCGGCCATACAATCGAGTCTTACGTAAACAGCTGCGGTTTTTCCGTGGTACGCAAATATGTCGGACACGGCATAGGCCGCAATATGCACGAAAGCCCGGATGTTCCCAATTACGGCAAGCCCGGCCGCGGGCAGCGCGTAACGGTGGGGATGGCGCTCGCCGTCGAACCGATGGTAAATATCGGATCCGGCGAAGTCAAAGAACTCAGCGACGGCTGGACCGTCATAACGGCGGACGGCTCGCTCAGCTCACACTACGAGAACACCATCCTTGTCACCGACAAGGGCGTGATCGCATCGACGTATATTGAATAGAACAGCGAACAGGGAGTGATTTTTCTGGCTAAAGAAGATGTTATAGAATTTGAGGGAGTCGTTCTGGAAGCTCTTCCGAACGCAACCTTTAAAGTCAAGCTGCCGAATGACCACATAATAACCGCCCGCATCTCGGGAAAACTCCGGATGAACTATATCTGGATCCTTCCCGGCGACAAGGTTACGGTCGAAGTCTCCATATACGACCTTAACAAAGGCCGCATCACCTGGAGATCAAAATAAGTAAATACCCTCATAATGCCGAGGCTGCATGACAAGCCGAGGCACAATGAAAGGATCGCATAATAATGAAAGTCAGACCTTCTGTCAAGAAAATGTGCGAAAAGTGCAAGATCATCAAGCGCAAAGGCAAGGTCATGGTCATCTGCTCCGACCCCAATCACAAGCAGAGACAGGGCTGAGTTGCTTTTCGTGAGCGATTTTGCTGTTTGACACGAATAATAAGGAGAACATAAACAATGGCTCGTATAGCAGGCGTCGATTTACCGAACGCGAAACGCGTCGAAGCAGCGCTTACCTATATCTACGGCATCGGACCGACCAGCGCAAAGAATATCTGCGAGGCGACCGGTGTCAACCCGGATATCCGCGCAAAGGATCTCAGCGACGATGACGTTGCAAAGCTCCGCGAAGAGATAGACCGCCATTATAAGGTCGAAGGCGACCTCCGCCGCGACGTTTCGCTTGATATCAAGCGGCTGGTCGAGATCAACTGCTACCGCGGTATCCGCCACCGCAAGGGACTTCCCTCCCGCGGACAGCGCACAAAGACTAATGCAAGAACCTGCAAGGGTCCGGTCAAGACCATCGCCAACAAGAAGAAATAAGGAGTGAGTCGATAAAATGGCTGAAAACAAGAGTGCCAAGAAAACTGTCCGCAGGCGCAGAGAACGCAAAAACATCGAACGCGGAGCGGCTCATATCAGAGCGACCTTCAACAACACCATCGTTACCATAAGCGACGTCAACGGAAACGCTTTATCCTGGGCTTCCGCCGGCGAACTCGGCTTCCGCGGCTCCCGCAAGAGCACCCCTTTTGCGGCTCAATCTGCCGCCGAAACCGCCGCAAAGGCTGCAATGGAGCATGGCCTCAAAACCGTTGAAGTTTATGTCAAAGGCCCCGGCTCCGGTCGTGAATCGGCAATCCGCGCCCTCCAGGCTGCCGGACTTGAGATCACGATGATAAAGGACGTAACACCGATCCCGCATAACGGCTGCCGTCCGCCTAAGCGCCGCCGCGTCTGATGCGGATATAAGAATACCGGAGGATTAATTAGAAAATGGCAAGATATACAGGCCCTTCCTGCAGACTCTGCCGCAGAGAAGGCACTAAGCTTTTCCTCAAGGGCGACAGATGCCTTACCAGCAAGTGCGCGGTAGACCGCCGCGGCTCGGCTCCGGGACAGCACGGCGCCGCCCCCAAGAAGCTTAAAGAATACGGACTGCAGCTCCGAGAGAAAGAAAAGGCCAAGAGATATTACGGTGTCCTTGAAAGACAGTTCCGCGGTTATTTCGAAAAGGCCGACAAAGCCGAAGGCGTAACCGGCGCCAACCTTCTTTCTATTCTTGAGCGCCGTCTCGACAACGTCGTTTACAGAATGGGCATGGCCGAATCCCGCAAGGAAGCGAGACAGCTCGTTCTTCACGCGCACTTCCGTCTCAACGGGAAAAAAGTAAATATTCCTTCTCTTCAGGTAAAAGTCGGAGATGTTATAACTATCCGCAGCGAAAGCCGTTCCCTGGAGAAGATAAAGGACCTTCTTGAGGGTCTCGATACCCGCATCTCTCCGAAGTGGCTCGAGATCGACCGCGAAAACGGCACCGCAACCGTGGTTGCGCTTCCCACCCGTGAAGATGTCGATTTCCCGTTCGAAGAAAACCTCATCGTCGAGCTTTATTCCAAGTAATCCCTGCCCGTCTCGTAACCCGCCGCAGGGCATTAACGTGGAAATTAAACGTTTCCCTGATAAATACGCGGCGGTTAACACACGCATCTTAACAGCAGGAGGGTATTATTAATGGATGAAAAAATTGAAAAGCCCAACATAAAGTGCGAACATATAAACGAGAATGACAATCACGGCAAGTTTGTCATCGAGCCGCTTGAGCGCGGTTACGGCACCACCCTGGGCAATTCACTGCGCAGAGTACTCTTGAGCTCTCTTCCCGGCGTCGCCGTCACAAGCATAAAGATCGACGGCGTGCTGCATGAGATCTCAACTGTTCCGGGCGTCAAGGAAGATGTCACCGAGATAGTCCTGAACGTGAAGGGCATTATAGCCAAGCTTCACTCCGACGGTCCGAAGACTGTCATACTCGACTATGCCGGCGGAGGTCAGGCCACAGCAGGAGACATAAGGACCGACGCCGACTTAGAGATTCTTAATCCCGACCATGTGATCGCAACCGTGGATGAAAACACCCATTTCAATATGGAACTCACCTTCAATCACGGCCGCGGCTACGTCAGCCAGGATAAGAACAAACAGCTCAATACTCCGACCATCGGCGTAATTTATACCGACTCGATATACACCCCGGTATACAATGTAAGCTATTCCGTCGAGAACACCCGTGTCGGGAGCAATACCGATTTCGACAAACTGACCATGGAGGTCAAGACGAACGGTATCATCACCGCCAAAGAGGCTATCTCGCTCGGCGCCAAGATTCTCAACGAGCATCTCATGCTTTTCGTCAACCTGACCGAAGAGGCTAAGATAACCGAGGTCATGGTCGAAAGCAAGGAGACCAAAAAAGAGAAGGTCCTTGAGATGACCATTGAGGAGCTTGACATGTCCGTTCGCAGCTTCAACTGTCTGAAGCGCGCGGGCATTGACACGGTCGAGGATCTAACCAACAAAACCGAAGCCGATATGATGAAGGTGCGCAACCTCGGCAAAAAATCGCTCGAGGAAGTCATCCTGAAGCTGCACTCGCTCGGTCTTGATCTCAAAAAGGAAGAGGAATGAGCTGAGCTTCGCTGCCCGTCTCGTTCCGTTTGAAAATTTGTGGAGGTATTTTAACAATGCCAGGAACCCGTAAACTCGGCCGCAAAACGCAGCCGAGGATGCAGATGCTCCGCGGCCAGGTCACCTATCTGCTCGATATCGGTTATATCGAGACAACCGTGACGAGAGCCAAGGAAGTCAGAGCCTTAGCCGAAAAGATGATCACTCTCGGCAAGAAAAGGGATCTTGCTTCTTACCGCGCTGCGCTCGCATTTATAACCAAGGAATCAGTAGTCAAAAAGCTCTTCGATACGGTTGCCCCCTCTCTCTCCGACCGCGCCGGCGGATACACCGAGATCTTCAGGACCGGTTATCGCCGCGGCGACGGAGCCCCGATGGCTATCATAAAGCTTGTCAACTTCGATATCGTAAAACAGGAAGCAGACAAAAAAGCCGAAAGAGCCAGGCGCGCCGAAGAAAGAGCGAAGAAGGCCGAAGACGCCGCTGAAGATAAAGAATAATAAAATAAAGCCGACGTGCGCAACGCCGGCTTTTTTTTCGTTTAAATTTGCAATGTATTTATATACACTGTTTAATCGCCGTCAGCGCGGCGCCTATTACCGGACCGAACTGGGCGTATTCCGGCATGAGGAAGTTTATCTTAAACATATCGCTCAGGTTTTCGAAGATGCTTTTGCACTGCGGGATGTTGGTCATGTTGCCGGTAAGGACGATATCTGCCGTGTTGTGGCTGCGGGCGGCAAAAATCGCGAGCACTCCGATTGTTTCAAAGACCATGTTGATTATTCCGAGGGCAATGTCCGACTTGTCTGCAAGGTCGGATATCTTGCCGAAATTGGCTGCGGTCATGTAGTCGGGCAAACCGGGCAGAATATCCTTTTTGGTGATGTCCTTAATCCGCAGGTCGATCTTGTTGAGGTCGCCTTCTTTGGCGAGATCGGAAATGTGCTTGACGTTATCCATTCCGAGCAGCAGCCGGGCCAGGCCGTTCAGCGTTCCTCCGCCGATGCCGGTGCCGCCGAGATACTCCATCTCGCCGTTATCCTTTGCATAGATAAGCGCGGTGCCGGTGCCCATAGACACGACAATGGCAGACTTAAGCCCGGAAAGATAAAGCCCGCCGAGACCGGTCGAGTGGAACTCCTGAACATGAACGCAGGGAATCCCGTAAAGCGGTTTGTCGATGTAGGTGGAGCCGACGCCGGTCACCCGGATCTCGCCGATATCTTCAAGCTCGATGCCGTTCAGATTGGTGAACTTTCCGAAGGCTCCGTAAACCGAGGTCACGGGATCGGTCGCGCGGACGAACAGCGGATCTATCAGCTGCCAGCCTTCGGGCGTGCACTTGAATCCGACAATCTTGGTGGTCGAGCCGCCGATGTCTATGCCTATGATATCCTTGTTTTTCATTTGTATAATTCCTTTATAATTATAAAATTTGCCGGTTCAGCCGAATATCACTTCATCGGCTTCGGAAAGCGATGGGAAAACAAAATCCGGACGGTCGGCAGGGGAGGCGTTCGCGACGTCTTCGGGGGTTGTTTCGCCGGTATAAACGAGGCAGGAGGCAACTCCGAACCTGCGCCCCAATGCGATATCGGTGTAAAGCCGGTCGCCGAAGATGCACATCTCGTCCTTTAAGACGCCCGTCTGCTCGATTATCATTTCAAGAGTCTCTTTATACGGCTTGCCGAAATAAGTCGGCGTTACCCCCGTCGAGGCGGTTATAAACGCCGAGATCGCGCCGCTGTCAGGGATAAAACCGTCTTCGGTCGGACAGTTGAAGTCGGGATGGGTGGACAGATATTCGGCGCCGCCGCGGATGAGCCGGCAGGCGGTATCCAGCTTTTTATATGTAAGCGTCGTGTCGAATGAAGAAACCACAATCTCCGCGTCTTCGGTCAGGACAATGCCGGAATCGGCAAATTGCTTTTCAAGCTGCGGGGTTCCGACGAGATAAACGGTTTTGCCGGGTCTGTGCCGCAGCAGGAATTGTATCGTAACGTCGCCGGACGTCATAAGCTCGCCGCTCTGCGGCGAAAAACCGAGACGGCTGAGCTTCTCGACGTAATAAGAGGGATTGTGGCTGGCGTTGTTTGTAAAAAACAGCACCCTTTTTCCCGCGTCCCTGAGGCGGCCGATGAATCTGACTGCAAAGTCGAAGGGGCGGCTGCCGAGATAAAGAGTACCGTCCTGGTCGAATATAAAAAGCGTTTTCTCCCGAAGCGACGAGAAATGTTCCCGGGGGGAATCTTTTGAATAATAAACCGTGTCGTACATATATTCACCTGCGGTGTATTTTGTTCCGAATGCCATTATATCACGAATTTCCGGCAGAGTAAAGCCCTTGTGGTTAAAAATGAGTAAAAATTCTCTTTTCGGTGAAAGAAAAAACAAAAACGTTGTTGACAAAATCGGTAAAAAAGTATATAATATACATAACGACGATTTTAGTTGACTGAAATGTCGGAGACAGCCGTCTTCCTTCATTTTACAAAAATCGGCGCGGGTGATATGTCAAATTTGCCAAAATGAGATGTGGCAATTTGTGCAACCGAACAAAATGCAAAAATAGTTTAAAATCTCCATTGATTATATCGCCGGATAATGGTATAATATATCAATGACGGAACTCGTCGGCGGATCAGCATTGTCTTTTGCCGGGCGGCGAGCGCTAAAATCGGAACTCTGTGTAAAAAATCAAACCCGCGAAAAACACTATTTTAGGAGGAATTACTCAGATGAAAAGATTCCTTTGCCTGCTGCTTTGCCTTTTGATGGCAGCGGCTCTGCTGGCCGGCTGCGCCGATGAGGATGGTAAGAAAAAGGAAGAAGATAAGGGTGCGATAATACCCGTTTATCTTTCCTCTCCCGTCGGCAACTTCGACCCCGCTTACGCTCTGCACGACAACGCCGGCAGCAAGTATATCGGTCTTCTTTACGAAGGTCTTTTCCGTCTCGGCAAAGACGGCAAGCTCGAAAAAGCGATAGCTAAGAGCTGGAAGATCAGAGAAGTCCCGGAAGATGAATATTACATGATGGAAATCGAGCTCAATACGACCTTCTGGTCCGACGGGCGTCAGGTTGCCGCAGACGACTTTGTTTTTGCATGGAAGCGTCTGCTTGAACCGGAATTCCAGAGCGAAGCCGCCTCGCTGCTCTTTGAAATCAAGAATGCGCGCGCGGTCAAGGACGGCGACCTCACCATCGATGACCTCGGTCTTTACGCAGCCGATACCTCGGTGCTCCAGATTGAATTCGAGCGCAAGATAGATTACAATCAGTTCCTTGAAAATACCGCCTCGCTTGCTCTCGTTCCGCTCCGTGAGGACGCGGTTGTCAAGCTTGTCGACTGGGGTTCCAACTCCGCGACGATGACCACAAACGGTCCGTTCATTCTTAAGAAGATCGTTTACGGCGCTGACACCTTTACTCTCGAAAGGATCGAGCTTGAGCGCAACGTTTATTACTTCCGCAATGTTGACCGCGACGCTCTGAAGAAGTCTGTTTTCCCGTATCGCTTTGTGATTGACTTTACGAAGAATGTCGAAGAGCAGGCAGCAGCTTTTGACGCGGGCGAGATTTATCTCAACGCAAATATTCCGCTTTCCCGCCGTGACGCCATGTCGGTTGAACTGAGCGACACCATGTCGACTGCGACAGTCGTCTTCAATAACGCAAAAGCGCCGTTCGACAAGCCGGAGGTCCGCCGCGCCCTTTCGATGGCGATCGACCGCAACGCGCTTGTCAATACCGTAAAATATGCCAAGGCAGCCGAGGGCTTTGTTCCCGCCGGTACCTTTGAAACCACTCAGGGCACCAGCTTCCGCGATGCGGGAGCAGTTATCAACGCCGCCGGCGATATCGCAGGCGCGAAGAGCTTGCTCTCCGGAGCCGGAGTCAGCGGCGGCAGCTTTGAGATCACCATCCGCGCAAATGACGAGGTTTTTGCCGCTGTCGCGGCGGCCTGCGTCGACGCATGGAGCCAGCTCGGTTTCACGGTAACCATAAAAGAGCTGCAGATGGAATATCATATCGAAAACGAATACGACCAGTATCGCGACAACTTTGAAGTCGCCTATCGCAGCGCCGACTTCGATGCGATCCTTGTCGACTATTACGCCTCTACCAACCCGTTCGGCACCTTTGCAAGCTTCTCCCGCCCCTTCTCCGGCGGCGCCATGGACCTTGCCACCGGTTCCGAATACGCAAATGTTCCGCATATCTGCGGATATATCTCCGATAGCTATGACGCTCTGATCGAATCGGCTCATGCCGAGACCGACCGCGCAGCCCGCGCCGCTATCCTGCATCAGGCCGAAGCGGCTCTGGCAAACGATATGCCGGTAGCTCCGCTGTTCAACTATCAGCTCGCGTATGCGATTTCCGGCGAGCTCAGCAAAGTCGGCGTCAAGTCTGACGGCTACCTCACGCTTACAAAGGCTCGTCTGAAGGACTATCTGAAACTTCAGACCACCGAGACCGCCGCCACTCTCGCCGAAGGCGAAGAAGTGACGAAGGCTCACGATTTCTAATATCCGATTAACTTTTCCGGCGTGGATCGGGACTCCCGGTCCGCGCCGTCTTTTGCTTATATGAGGGATGTAATGAGTGTTAAGTTAAAAGCGGCGGCTGTCTGCGCGGTTATCCTTACGGCTGCGCTGCTCTTGCTGCCTTCCTGCGGAAGCAGCTCCCGCGATAACAAAGATGGAGCGGCCGACGTCTCCGTACCCGAATATTCCGAGACTGAGAAAGAGGAGGAAATACCGATGCATGAAATCACTGCGGATTATGTAATAGTCGTACCCGCAAATTCAAAAGGCGACATCAAGGCAGCCAACCGGCTGAAAAAAGCCCTTGGAGATGCAGGTCTCGAACTTCGCTTCATTGACGACAGCTGGGGACAAAACGAACATGAAATAATACTGGGCGCCGCCGACCGAGCCGACGCCGTGATCCACGATGAGATCAAAATGCCGGGCGACTGGTCGCTCAGCCTTACCGACGACGGCAACATCATTGCGCAGGGCGACACCGAAGCAGCCGTTGAAGAGCTGCTCAAATATGTCAAAGACGGAAAGTTTTTTGTGCCGCAGCAGCTGAATATTCTTCAGAAAGCTGTCTGGGAGCTGGTTTTTGAAGACAACTTTGACGGCACCGAGCTTGACACGACCAAATGGAGCAGATGCCCGGAGTGGCAGCGCAAAGATTACGGCGGCCGATGGGACGACGAAATGACCCTGCTTGACGGCAACGGACATCTGCTCAGCCGCGTGGATATGGGCGCAAAAGTACCCCTTTCCGGCGCCGTAAGAACGATAGATACATTCAGGACCACCTACGGTTACTTTGAGATCCGCTGCACCCTTCATAAAGCGCAGGGAATGTGGGGCGCGTTCTGGATGATGCTCGGTCCTGACGTCGGAGCCGGCAACGGAACCGAGATTGATATTTTCGAAAGCCTCGCAAACGAAAAGAGAATATACTTTACAATGCACTACGGCGGTTACGACGAATATCATCAGTCTGAGTCGGCCAATATATACGCCCCCGAGATGTTCGACGGTTCCTTCCACACCTTCTCTTTCTGGTGGGATAAGGAAAAATACGTCTGGTATCTCGACGGCAAGGAAGTTTTCCGATCATCAACCGCTCTCGTCCATCAGTCGGGTTACATGAAGATCTCGACCGAATGCGGCTCCTGGGGCGGACCCCTCAAACCCGACGAGCTGCCGAGCGATATGCTTGTCGATTATGTAAGAGTTTACAAACGCGCCGACTGAACCGGAAGGAAAAAATGACAGCACCCCTTAGAGAAAAAAACGATATTAAAATATTCATGATGTATATCATCCGTGAAGTCGGAATACCTCTCGACTACGGTTTGCTGCATGACGTCTGCGTCGGGGAGGGGATGGTCAGATCCTTTGACTTTACCGAGTGCCTGCAGGAACTTGTCGAAGCCGGCAACATTTCCGTCGAACCGGGAAAAAACGGCGAGGTATACCGCCTGACCGAACAGGGCGAGCGGGTTTCGAGGACCCTTTCAAGCAATATGATGCGGTCGATACGGGAAACGAGTCTTCGCTCGGCGCTGAGGTATATCAGCCTGCGCGCCACCGGCACCGTGTTTTACGCGGAGGTCGGCGAAGAAGATATTTCCGGCCGCTGTCCGGTCCATTGCGTAATCACGCGCCGAAGGGCGCCGGATAAGCCGGGAGGAGCGGAGGAAAGAGAAACTCTGCTCGATCTTACGGTATGGGCGGCATCCTGCAACCAGGCCGAATTGATGAAGCGGGCTTTTGAAGCCGACCCGGAGCTTGTACTGAAAAACATCCATGAATCGATGAGCGGGACTTATCAGCAGATCGGCTGAAAAGTTTGTTTATTTTTGAGACATAATTAATCCGATGTCGTAAATACTGCCGCAGACAGCCGTATCGGAAACCATGAAAAACATTGACTTTTATAACATATTAAAAATCCCGTTTCGGCTGTCTGCGGCGGAAAATCGATTTTCCGACAAAATAACCAAAATAAACGCAAAATTAATTAGAACGTTTTACAAAAAATATTTTGCAATTCTATTGACAATAATGAAAATCGTGGTATAATATTGAATTGTAGGGGAGATTTTGTTTCTTTTCTAAATATCTCCGGATAGCTTATCTGAGAGCGCCGGCTGCATCGTCCAATGCGCGCCGGAGGCGACGGCTCATACCCGTCTTCGGGGAAATTAATAAAACTCATTTTTCAAAGCGAGGATCTTTATCATGTATCAGGACAAAGTTATCAAGTGCAAGGAATGCGGCAAGGATTTCACCTTTACAGCCGGTGAGCAGGAATTCTACGCCGAGAGAGGCTTCCAGAACGAGCCGCAGCGCTGCAAAGAGTGCCGCGATCTTCGGAAGAACGCCAATAAGCCGGCGCGTCAGTTTTTCACAACTGTCTGCGCGCGCTGCGGCAAGGAAGCTAAAGTTCCTTTCCAGCCGAGCAACGACAGACCGGTTTACTGCAGCGATTGCTACGCCGAAATCAAAAAGGAGCATGACGGCCAGTAATCATCGAGCTTGCCATTAATCTGTTGCCGTAAGCAACGGACGAGGCATCCGGACGACGGAGCTGCTTCTGCCGCGCCGGGACCCGAAAACCGCCTAGGGCTTGAATTAATTTGCTTTGCAAATTAATTCGGACGCTCTTTGCCGGGAGACTATGCGGACACAACGCAAACCCAGATACATGATTTTAAATATTCATGTTGTCGATACCGCATGACTATTGACGGCTGATATCAAGGCGAATTGACACGTTCGAAAGGACGTGTCTTTTATTTTTATGATAAAAATCCGCCGCAGGGACAAAAAAACGAAAATTTCACAGAAAAACTCTGTACAAAAGTATAGATTTATGTTATAATAATTTAAAATAGTATAGTTGTCCCTGCCGGACGAGAACTCAACCGGCCGGCAACCAAAATTAATAATAAAGACAGGAAAAAAGATATATGTATAACAAAAGCGGTAAAGGCGGCGGAAAAGGCAAGCAGGGCGGCGGCTTCTCTGACAGGGGCTCTTCCGGAAGAGGCGGCGGCCGCGGAGGGTATTCATCAAACAGGACCGGCTCCGGCCGATCCGAAAAAGGCCGCCGTCCCGAGCAAAACAAATCCGCCGGTCGTTTCAGTTTTTCTTCTCCCGGCGAATCTCCGCGCAGAGAGAAACCGAGGTATGACGACAGAGCTGAATTTGACCGTAAGCCCGCGGCCCGGGGCGGCCGCAGATTTGACGGAGACCGGAAATTCGATGGACGCCGTCAGAACTCCGATTCCCGGGATTTCCGTCAACCCCGTGAAGCGCGTCAGGCGCCGCGGCATCTCGAATCCAATTCCCCGAAGCGGGCGGATTCCCGCTTTGAAGAGAAAATCGAAAAGATCGACAGCGGAGCCGTTGTCGGCCGCAACGCGGTGCTTGAGCTGCTGAAGAGCGGCCGCGACATTGATAAGCTCTTCGTGTTAAAGTCATCCGAAGACGAAAAGCCGACCGGTTCTATCGTGAAAATCGTGGCGATGGCCGTCGAAAGGCATATTCCGGTGGTTGAAGTCGATCGCCGCAAACTGGACGAGCTTGCCGGCGACACCCCGCATCAGGGAGTTGCCGCTGTCGCGCCCGAAAAAGACTACGCCGAACTTGACGATATCTTTGAGCTTGCCGCCGCGAGAGGCGAAAAGCCGCTTATCGTGATAGCCGACGAAATAAACGACCCGCACAATCTGGGCGCGATCATCCGTTCGGCGGAAGCCGCCGGAGCGCACGGAATTATCATTCCGAAGCGCCGCAGCGCGCCGATAACGCCGACGGTGGCTAAAGCTTCGGCAGGCGCGGTTTCCTGGCTGCCTGTCGTGAAAGTCACGAATCTGAGCATGCTTATCGAAGAGCTGCGCGACCGCGGCGTCTGGATCTTCTGCGCCGAGACGGGCGGAGCTGATTACAGGTCTCTCGATTACGACACTCCCGCCGCCCTGATCGTCGGTTCGGAGGGAGAAGGGGTCTCCCGCCTGCTGCGCGAAAAAAGCGACTTCATCGTTTCGATTCCGATGAAAGGGCAGGTCAACTCCCTCAACGTTTCCTGCGCCGCAGCCGTGATGCTGTTTAAAATGACGGAAAACCGCAGTCCCGTTCAGCCTGAATTCCCGGAAGACAACGAGCTTTTTGACGACGAATTTGACGGGGATGACGAGTTCGGGGATGAGGATTCTGATATATATTCCCCAGATGAAGATTTCAAAGATACGGGCGACGAATCCGCCGGACTATCGGTTGCCGCCGATGATTTTGCCGCGATCGCGGCAGACGGCGACGAGGCTCCCGAAGATCTTGAAGATCTCTTTATGCTTGACGGCATTGATATTGATTTCGATTTGTAAAGCTGCTTCACCGGCAATTGAAATCACATCTGAGGAATTTCGTTTCACCGAATCGTGTCCGCAAGGGATGGTACTATGGACAGAAAAGAAATAGATAACGACATTAAAACGGCTGAAGACGTCTCTCTTGAGACAGAAGCGGCTCCGGCGATACCGCAGGAAGAGAATAAAGAAAGCGACGTCTCGTCGTCAGATCTTCTGAAGCGTCTCAAAGCCAATCTCGCAGAACTGGCTGATGTCGGCGTCGAAGACCTGCCGGATTCGGCCGCCGAATCTGCCGTAATCGGGGAAGACGCCTCGGAGATTAAAAAACTGCCGCCGGCTGTCGTAACCCCGACAGGCTCTATCCGCTATTATTACAGAAAAATGTCAAGAGCCGAGAATGAAAACCGGAAGCGCAGATCGGCGGAAGCTGCAAAACAGCCGGACGCCGCCGTTTCGGCCGAAAAAGCGCCGAAAACACCCGGTTTTTTTGCGGGTATCTTTGGCAAAAAGACAGATTCGCCGGCGGCTGACATAAACGAAGAAATTTCCGAAGCCGATCCGGATCTTGTAAAGGCTTTTGATGCCGCGGCTGCCGATGAAACCGAAGGCGGCGAGCTTGACAAAACCGACGAGCAGCTGATGGTGGCGCTCGGGATGGAAGAAGAGCTGAAGCAGAAGGTCGGCGAGGAAAAAGCCAGGGAAATTGACGCGGAAGTTGAATTAAAGGCGCAGCAAGCCGAGAGCATAATAGCCGAAATGACTTCGGATAACCGCTCGAAGTTTGAATATGTCGCGCCGCAGCAGGTCAAAGGCATTTTTGCTTACTACCGCGCCTGCTATCGCGGGCTTATCTGGCGGGTGGCAGTCGTCATACTGCTTATGATAGGCGCTTTTGTTCACGAAAATATCGGTCTCTTCGGCGGAAGCCTGCCGAAGGCTCTCGACGCCGCCACATATCCGGTTATACATATCCTCGTCGGAATGCAGTTTTTGGTGCTTGCCGCAGCGCTCATTTGGAAGCCGCTTTATCATTCGCTTCGGTCGATGATCCAGGCAAAACCCGAGCCGGAAAGCCTGACGCTTGCCGTAGTTGCGGTTTCTCTCATATATGAGATAATAATGTGCTTCATTTACGGCTACCTGCCGGCAAACACCGTTGTCAGGACCTTTAACTTTGCCGCAATAGCCACGATACTGATGACGCTTATATATGAGCTGATGAATGTTCAGCGCGAGATATACAGCTTCAACGTCGCCGCGTCGAAAAAGGACAAATATGTGATTGCGCGGCTGGAAGGCGAAGACGAAGACACCAAGCGCGAGAATGAGCTTTTCGCCGATTCGCTCGGCGGTACCGGAGAAATGTTCTGCGTCCGCCAGGCAAGCTTCATAAACGACTTCTTCAAGCGGATAAACACTCGTCCCTCATACTATAAAATGCTGAACTATCTGATTCCCGCGGCGCTGGCTGTCGGACTTGTCATGTTCGTATACGGTCTTCTCTCTCCGTTTTCGCGGCAGGGAGCCGCGGCGAGCTTCATGGGCGGTTATGCCGCGATTATGATGGTTCTGCCGATTGCCGGACTCTTCAATTACAGCTATCCTTTCTATAAGGCATCCAAGGCTGCATTTTCAAACGGCTCCACCATCGTCGGCGAATCATCGCTTGACGAATACAGCGTCGGTTCGGCTATCAGCTTCGATGACCGCGAAGTCTTCCCCGCCGACCGGGTCAAGATAAAGACGATTCAGGTTGTCGGGCATATGTCGATCGATTCGGCAATCTATTACGCTTCCAAGATATTCGGCAAGACCGGCGGACCTCTCGACGACGCTCTGCGTTCGATGACGCAGGGGTATCAGGTCGAAACCCGGGGAGAACTGCTCGAAATAGCCGAAGACGGAATAAACGCGGTGATTGACGGCTCTCATGTCCTGATCGGCCGCGGCGAATATATGACAGCTAACGGCATACGTCCGATAAACCCGGAAGAGGACGAGGAGATCGAATCGGGCGGCGAGGTTTGCGTTATGTATATGGCAGTCAACGACGCCATCGCCGCGAAATTCAAGATTCAGTATATTATAGACGACGATTTCGAGTCGATCCTTCAGCAGCTTTCCCGCGCCGGAATGTGCGTCGGGATCCGTACCTTCGACCCGAATATCAACGACAGAATGCTCTCCGCCCGCGTGCGGACGATGAGATACCCGGTCAGGGTCATTAAATGCCGCACCACCGAAAACCGCGGCAAGGTTTACGATCATTATTCGTCCGGAATTTTAAGCCGCTCGAGCGTCAGAGAACTTCTGATGGCTCAGATTTACTGCGACCGCGTCCTCCACACTATCCGCACCAACACCGCGGTTAAAATCTTTGCCATGGCGGTAGGAGCTGCTATTACGGCGCTGGTGATAAGCCTCGGGCTTATCGGTTCGCTGAACTCTCTTGAGGTCGCGCTCTTCCAGTTCTTCTGGCTGATTCCGATGGCAATAGTGTCAAGGCTGCTGATTTAGCCGAAAAAACGCATAAACAAGGCGCGTCGGCGACGGCGCGCTTTTTCTTTCGCCCAAAGATATAAATTATAAAATCGATCGGGGTCACTCTGTCGGTTGAAATCATAAAATAACAATAAAACCAAAATACGGCGAGGTGAGAAAAATCAACTCAACATATAACGGTTATCCCGAAAAAATACTTATGTCGGTTCAAAAACCCGGCAGATATACCGGAGGCGAATTCGGGCAGATAATAAAAGACAAATCCGAAGTCAAAGCCCGGATGGCGTTCGCTTTCCCGGACAGCTACGAGATCGGAATGTGCAATTTAGGCATCCGCATCCTTTACGGAGTGCTGAACGAGATTCCCGGATTCTGGTGCGAGCGGGCGTATACCCCCTGGATAGATATGCAGGAGCGGCTCCGTGAAAACAGCCTTGCGCTGCGCGCACACGAAAGCGGCGACGAGCTGTATAAATTCGACATCGTCGGCTTTACCCTGCAGTACGAACTTTGCTATACAAACGTGCTCTCGACGCTCGAATTGGGGCGGATCCCATTGCTTGCCGCCGACCGCGGCGAGGATGATCCGATAGTCATCGGCGGAGGCCCCTGCGCTTACAACGCCGAACCGCTGACCGATTTCTTCGACTGCTTCAGCATCGGAGAGGGAGAGGATATGCTGCCCGAGTTCGCCCGTCTTTATATGAAGATGAAGGAAGACGGCAGCTATACGAGAACCGCATTCCTGCGAAGGTGCGCTCACATTCCCGGAATGTATGTCCCGTCGCTGTATGACGTCGGTTATGACGAAAACGGCGATTTCGCCTATATCCGTCCTAAATATCCGGATGTCCCGGCTGTTGTCACCAAGCGGATTGTCGACGATATGGATAAGGCGTATTTTCCGGATAAGCTTGTGATGCCTTATATCGAAACGGTTCAGGATCGCATAGTACTCGAAACCTACCGCGGCTGTATCCGCGGCTGCCGTTTCTGCCAGGCGGGAATGGTCTTCCGTCCGGTTCGTGAAAAAAGCCCGGAAACTCTCGACGCCTGCGCCAAAAGGCTCTACGCCGCAACGGGTTATGAGGAGATGACGCTTTCCTCGCTTTCGATCTCCGATTACAGCGAACTGCCGGAACTTACCGACCGGCTGCTTGAGTGGACGGACGAAAAGAAAGTCTCTCTTTCGCTGCCGAGCCTCCGCCTCGACAGCTTTTCCGAGGAGCTGATGAAAAAAGTCTCCTCCGTCAGAAATTCCGGTCTGACTTTTGCCCCGGAAGCCGGAACTCAGCGCCTCCGCGACGTCATCAATAAAAACGTCACCGAAGAAGACCTGCTGAACGCCTGTTCGGTGGCTTTCCGGAATGGCAAGACGGGAGTCAAGCTGTATTTCATGGACGGTCTTCCGACCGAGACATATGAGGATCTCGACGGCATATCTGACCTTGCGAATAAAGTCGTCGATCGGTTTTTCAAAACTCCGGGCAGAATGAAGGGCAAGCCGTCGGTTACGGTTTCCGTCGCCTGCTTTGTGCCGAAACCGTTCACGCCGTTTCAGTGGGCGGCTCAGGATACCTGTGAAAGGCTTGTCGAAAAGCAGAAATATCTTCAGGAGAAGCTTAAAAACCGTTACATTAAATATAATTGGCACGACTCGAAGACAAGCTTTATCGAAGCGGCGTTTGCCCGCGGCGACCGCCGGCTGAACCGGGTGCTGCTCCGCGCCTATCGGCTGGGCTGCGTTTTTGACGCCTGGGATGAGTGCTTTGATTTCGACAAATGGATGCAGGCGTTTTCCGACTGCGGTATCGATCCGTCCTATTACGCCAACCGCGCTCTCGACCCGTCGGAGCCGCTGCCGTGGGATGTAATTGATGTCGGCATCAAAAAGGAATTTTTCATCCGCGAATACGAAAAGGCTCATCAGGAAAAAACAACCAAGAGCTGCGCAGAAGCCTGCGCCGGATGCGGAGTCAACCGTCTCGGCGGCAAAAACCGCTGGTGTCCGAAATATAAGGAGGAGGGAGTATGAGCGCCGCAATGCTGCCGGCAGGTCCGGTCAGAATAAAATTCGAAAAGCGAGGAAGCCTGAAATTCATCTCGCATCTCGATTTGCAGAGAATGATGAACACAGCGTTCAACCGAGCCGGAATACCGATATGGTATACCGAGGGCTTCAATCCGCACAAGAAGTTGGTTTTCGCACTTCCGCTGCCGCTCGGCGCCGAGTCAGTCTGCGAGTTTCTGGACTTTAAGATCACCGAACCGATGTCGCCGGAAGAGCTGACAGAGAGGCTGAACAATGCGTTTCCCCCGCAGCTTCGGGTTTTTGAAAGCTACACTCCCGAGAGCAAATTCAAGTCGATCGGCTGGGCGGAATATGAGCTGACCGGCGCCGGGATTGAGAATATCGATCCCGCAGAGGCGCTTAAGACCCCTGTTATTGTCCTCAAGCGGACAAAGACCGCGGAAAAAGAAGCGGATATTTCACCTTACATTAAAAGAGCGGCGAACGAAAACGGTATTCTGCGTCTGATTTTATGCGCCGATCAGCAGAACTATCTCAACCCGGATTATCCGGCGAAGTATATCGGACTTGAAGATTATTCGGTTATGAGACGGCGGATATTCTTTGCGGACGGGCTGACGGAGTTTAAATAAATACATAATTGGTATAAATTCACTTAATGCGGCGCATTTCGTGATGATTTTTCATGCAGAATTAAGAAAAGTTATCCTTGACATTTATTCCAAAAAGTGGTATAATAATAAAGCTGTCCCTCAGCGGGGGCCACAAGTTTCCGCGCGGAGTCGGCAGACATGATCCTTGAAAATTGAACAGCAGCAAGCGTAAAACAAAAATACTACAAAGCTAAAG
>DUUJ01000103.1 GCA_012841635.1 Clostridiales bacterium
CCAGCTCATCAGCGGGTTTTTGTTTTTAAGCAGTCCTTCCGGAAGCAAAAAATAGCTGATTATCATGCCCCCGAAAAATATCGCCGAAAACAGAACGGCGGTCGTGATGATTCTCTCTATAATATTGTTGCTGCTCAGTTTCTTTCGGATATATCCCATGGTTTACCTCCCGGAGGCGGCTGTTGTTTTGATGTCGTTATTATTATATCTTTTGTCGGACTTTTATTCCATATCCCGCATTGTTGTTTATTGTAAACATTTTTTCTTTTGAATACGGAAAGACGCCATACCTTCATGTGAAAGTATAGCGTCTTTAATATGCCTTTGCTGCTTTATCCGGTTATATTTTCCATAAACCTCTGGAATATCGCCGCGATCTGCGCTCTTGACGCAGCTCCCTGCGGGTCGAGGGTGTCTTCGCTCACGCCGCTTATGATTCCCTCGGCTTTCGCCCAGAGCATCGCTTCGACCGCCCAGGGGGAGATTTGGTCTTTGTCGGCAAAGTCGTCGAGGGCGACGCCGTATTCGCCGACAAGTCCTCTCTTAAGAGCATATCTGTAGAGTATCGTCACAAGCTGTTCTCTTGTGATATCGAGGCCGGCGCCGAATTCGGTGTCGGAGAGTCCGAAGACGATTTCGTTTTCGTAAGCCCAGCGTATCGCCGCATAATACCACGAGCCGGGTTCGACATCGATGAAGGGCAGATTTGCCGTGACTTCCGGCGAGCCGTCGAAGCGGTAGAGCATGGTTATCAGCATTGCGCGGGTAACGGGGGCGTTCGGGGAGAAGAGTCCGTCTCCGGTGCCCTGCATTATCCCTCTTTCCGCCACATATGCGACCGCGCCGGCGAACCAGTCGGAGGGGAACACGTCGGTGAATGTCGGCGCTGCCTCCGGTTCCTGCGGGACGGGTTCGGGTTCGGGTGTCGGTTCCGTCGGCAGTTCGGGGTCGGGTATCGGCGCTGCTATCGGTCCGGTTGTGCCGCCGGAGCTGCCGCTGCTGCCGCCTATATTCCCGCTTGAGCCGCCGGTATAGTTATTTGCGTAATTGTCGTAAACTTCGTATTTCGCTTCGGCGATAACCGCGCCTGCCGGCATGACAAAGCTTGCCGTCGGGCTGTTTTTGGTTGCGCCGCCGACGAATGTGACCGACGGATAGATGCTCCATTCAAGGAAGCGATATCCTTCCTTCGCCGGGTCGGCCGTGACCGTTACGACAGTACCGGTTTTGGCGGCCGCCGCGCTTGCCGAGCCGTTTATCACGGTGACAAAATAGGTGTTCGGAGGCAGAACATCGATCCAGACGGCGTAAACGACGGTGTTTCTGGCAAAGGTGTATTTGCCGCCCGGATATACTTTCGGGCCGCTCGGGCTGCCTATCGCCCAGGAGACGAACTGCTTGCCGGCGGGGGCGGTGAAGCCGTTTGCCGGGAGGGTGAACGGAATGTCCTGGAACGCCTTGCCGGGCGCCATACTTCCGCCGCCGCCGTTTGCATTGTATGTAACGGCATACGTCGCTTTCTGCGGGGAGAATTTATATAGCACCGGATCGCCGGTGTCCCAGCTGATGCCGTCTTTGCCGGTCACGGCGGAGTAGTCCGCAAGATAGTTGTCGCTGGCATCGATGCCGCTTGAATACGGCGCATCGGGATTGAGTTTGACCGAAGTCAGCAGGTTGCCGCTGCAAACCAGAGATTTTAATGATGCAAACCCGCTTACGTCAAGTTCAGTCAGCAGATTGTTCCGGCAGCGAAGGGCGGTTAAATCCGTACCGCTTGCGTCAAATCCGGTCAGTTCATTGTCGTAGCAGTATAAGTATTTAAAAGACGCAAGATTGCTCACATCGATAAAGCCGAGTTTGTTTTCATTGGCCATCAGACTTCGCAGATTTGTGAGATTTGTTAAATCAAGCGTTCCGGTGAGGTCATTTTTAGCGCAGACTATATCTGTCAAGGCCGGAAGATCGCTTAAATTCAGCCCGGTCAGGTTGTTGTTGTGACATGCAAGCACCAGAAGCTTTTCAAGACCGCTTAAATTAAGCGTGCCGCTGAGCCCCAAATTGCTTATTTTAAGAATATTTATCCGCTTCGGCGAGTCGTTGTTCCAACCGACTTTATTGTCCCAGTCGTCCGGGACTTCGGAGCCGTCATCCGGCGCTTCCGTCATGCCGGTCGGATGATAGTTTCGGACAAATTCGTTGATTATCGCGATGTCGCCGGGGTCGTAGGTGCCCGGAACCGGCAGGTCTTCCCAGAGCGCGAAGACTGCGGTGTCGGCCGTGAAAGTATGAGTTTCGCCCGGATTGACCTTTGTAGCGCTGTCGGCGCTGCCTATCGCCCAGGAGATGAACTGCTTGCCGGCGGGGGCGGTGAAGCCGTTTGCCGGGAGAGTGAACGGAATGTCCTGGAACGCCTTGCCGTCCGCCATGGTTCCGTCGCCGCCGTTTGCGTTGTAAGTGATTGTGTAAGGTGTGTTCTGCGGGGTGAATTTAAAGTACTCGGTGTCCCACTCAATTCCCGGTTTGCCGGTTACGGCGGATGTGTTCGGCAGATAGTTGTTTCTGACGTCGATTCTTATATATACCGCATCGGGATTGAGTTTGACCGAGGTCAGCAGGTTGCCGCTGCAAACCAGATATTTTAAAGATTCAAGCCCGCTCAAGTCAAGTTCGGTCAGCAGGTTGTTCTCGCAGAAGAGCGTCTCCAAACCTGTATAGCTTGCGTCAATACCGGTCAGTTCATTGTCGTCGCAGTACAATTCAGTCAAATTTGCAAGCCCGCTCACATCGATAAAGCTGAGATTGTTGTCTTCGGCTTCAAGACTTATCAGATTTGTGAGATTCGTTAAATCAAGCTTTCCGGTGAGGTCATTTTTAGCGCAGCCTAAATCTCTCAAAGCCGGAAGATCGCTTAAATCAAGCCCGGTCAGGTCGTTGCCGTAGCAATGAAGTTGCCTAAGCATTTCAAGACCGCTCAGCTTAAGCGTACCGCTGAGCCCCAAATCGCTTATTATAAGATTCTCCACCCGCTTCGGCGAGACGTCCTCATCCCACAAGACTTTGCCGTTCCAGTCGTCCGGGACTTCGGAGCCGTCGGGTGATGGCTGCGGTGTCATCATCGTCAGATTGTTGGCGGCTATGAAGGCGTTTATCGCTTCGATATCGGAGATGCTGTATTCTGTCGGGGCGTCTTTCCAGAGCGCAAAGACGGTGGTATCGGCTTCGAAGGTGTGTTGGTCTCCCGCGTTTACCTTTGTCGCGCTGTCGGCGCTGCCTATCGCCCAGGTGTCGAACACCTTGCCGGCGGGGGCGGTGAAGGTGCAGGGCGGGAGGGTGAACGGCATGCCGATATACGCCGCGGGGGGATTCGGGTTCATGGTTCCGCTGCCGCCGTTTGCGTCGTAAGTGATGCGCAGGTACTGCGGGTTGAATCTATATTTCACCGGATCGCCGTCATCCCAGATGATACCGTCTTTGCCGGAAACGGCGGATTCTCCCGGCAGATAGTTGTTTCTGACGTCGATGCCGCTTGAATACGGCGCATCGGGATTGAGTTTGACCGAGGTCAGCAGGTTGCCGCTGCAATACAGATAATCCAAAGATTCAAATTCGCTTAAGTCAAGTTCGGTCAGCAGGTTGTTATCGCAGTCAAGGGCTAATAAACTCGTACCGCTTGCGTCAAAGCCGGTAAGTTTATTGTTGTAGCAGCATAAACTTTCAAAAGACGCAAGCCCGCTCACATCGATAAAGCTGAGATTGTTATCCTCGGCAAACAGCGTTTCCAAATTTGTGAAATTCGTTAAATCAAGCGTTCCGGTGAGTTTATTTTCAGAGCAGTCTATATATTTCAAAGCCGGAAGATTGCTTAAATTCAGCCCGGTCAGTTTGTTATTGCGGCATTCTAAAGATATCAAAGCCGGAAGATCGCTTAAATTCAGCCCGGTCAGGTCGTTGTCGCTGCAAGAAAGCTGCCTAAGCATTTCAAGACCGCTTAAATTAAGCGTGCCGCTGAGATCTAAATTGTTTATTATAAGAATTCCCACCCGCTTCGGCAAGACGTCATTATCCCAAATGATGTTGTCTTCCCAGTCGTCCGGTACCGCAGTGCCGTCCGCCGGGTCTGCTTTTGTCATGCCGGTCGGATGATAGTTTTCGATAAATTCGTTGATTATCGCAATGTCGGCCGGGCTATATTCGTATAAGCAGACGGCGGTCGCTTCGAAATTCGCAGCCGGCATTATGATCTTCGCCGGGTTATTATACTTATTTGTGCCTTCGGCATAGCTTGCCGCCGGGGAAAGACTCCACTCTGCGAAAAGCTTCCCGTCCGGCGGGACTGCCGTAAGGGTGATGATTTCCCCCTCCGCCGCCTTTGACTTATTCGCAGTGCCGTTTATGACGGTTATATTATATTTGGTCGCCGTGTCGTCTTTCCAGAGCGCAAAGACGGTGGTATCGGCTTCGAAGGTGTGTTGGTCTCCTGCGTTTACCTTTGTCGCGCTGTCGGCGCTGCCTATCGCCCAGGTGTCGAACACTTTGTCCTCGGGTGCGGTAAAGGTGCATTGCGGGAGGGTGAACAGTTTTCCTGCCGTCGCCTTGCCTTCGTCCATGTTTCCGGTGCCGCCGTTTGCGTCGTAAGTGATTCGCCGGTACTGCGGGGTGAATATCTTATTCATACCGCTTTCGTCCCACTGAATATCCTGACCTACAACCGCTGCTTCGCTTTCAAGGTAGTTATAATTAACTCTGATTGTTGTCAACGGCGCCGATCCGTGTATTATAACCGAAGTAAGCTCGTTATCTAAGCAATCTAGAATATCCAGTTTATCAAAAGCGCTCAGATCAAGGGCGCCGGTCAGTTTATTCTTTTGACAATTAAGAGAACTCAAAGCCGGCAGATTCTCAAGCGTAAGCCCTGTGAGCTGAGAATTATGGCAATTGAAACTACTCAGAGCCGTCAGATTTTTAACTTCAAGCGGGGCGTTTATGTTTTTATCGATCAGATTGAGGATCTCTGCCCGCTTGTCGACATCGGGGAAAGACCAGATGACGATTCCCGCCCAGTTTCCCGGAACTCCCGAGCCGTCGGGCGGCGCCTCCGACATCCCGAGCGACGGGTGAGCCGAAACGATGGCGTTTATCGCCGCGATGTCGTCCCTGTTAAACAGGGTAGTGGTTTCCCACACGGCATAGACCGTGGTATTACCATTGAAAATATAATCTGCGCCTGCGTTTGCCACGGTTTCGCTGTCGGCGCTGCCTATCGCCCAATGCTTGAAATGGTATCCTGCGGGAGCGGTGAAACCGCAGGCCGGAAGGGTGAGAGGCAAACCCTCATACACGGCGGTATTCGGGTTCATGGTTCCGGTGCCGGCGCCGGGGCTGTAAGTAACGGTATATTTCAATCTCTGATCATCGAACCAGAAATCCGAACCCGGCTCATCCCAGTTGATTGTTCTGCCGGTTACTTTGGATTTAGATTCAAGGCAGTTGTAACTGACATCAATAAATGTATACGGCGCGCTGCCGCTGAGTCTGACCGAAGTCAGCCGATTGTCATAACAAATTAATACCGACAAAACCGGAAGACCGCTGACATCAATAGAAGTCAGCCGATTGTAGCTGCAATTCAGCTCCGTCAAAGCCGGAAGATTGCCGGGAATAAGAGAAGTCAGCCGATTCTCGCTGCAATCCAACTCCGTCAAAGCCGTAAGACTGCTGACATCAAGAGAAGTCAGCTGATTTTCGCTGCAACTCAATCGAGTCAAAGCCGTAAGACCGCTGATGTTAAGCCCTTCAAGAGCATTTCCGTTGCATTTCAAAACTTTCAAAGCCGGAAGGCCGCTGACATCAAGCGTTCCGGTCATATGCCTTGCGGTCAGATAAATCTCCTCAACCCGCTTGTCGGTCTCGGCGTCGCTCCAAACGATTACGCCGCTCCAAGTGTAATTTACTGCCGTACCGTCCGCCGGGTCTTGCAGTATCATTTCAATCGGTTTATTGACTGCTATAATTGTATTGATAACCGCAATATCGTTTGCATTAAAGATGGGCGCCGCGGCATCCTCCCATATGGCATAAACATCGATATCAGCGTCAATCATACGAGTATCCGACGGCTTTGCCGTGTCCGCGCTGCCGGCGCTGCCTATCGCCCAATGCCTGAACTGCTTTCCCGGCTCAGACTGGAAGGAACATTCCGGAAATTTAAACGGCAGTTCGAGAAACGCCTTTTTAGTAAATGTATACATGGATGTGGTGTTGGAATGGAAAGTAACGGTACGGCTGTCTCTCTGCGGGGAGAATACAAAACTTGAACTCCCCTCGTTACCCCAATAAATACCGGCGCCGTTATCTATTTTTGAGGTGGATTCAATACAGTTGCGCTGGAGGTATATATCTGTATAATGCGAAGGTGCGTTTTCGTCAAGATTAACCCCGGTCAGAAGATTCGTGCTGCAATCCAGGACGGTTAAGCTGTCAAGAGAAGATATATTAAGCAATCCGGTCAGTTGATTGCTGCTGCAATTCAATTCGGTCAAACTCGGAAGAGATGATAAATTAAGAGAAGTCAGCTGATTGTTATTGCAGATTAACTTTTCCAAAGCTGTAAGCCCGCTTGCATCAAGCTCGCCGGTCAGGCCGTTGCCTGAACAATCAAGGTGTTTTAAAGCCGGCAGTCCTCTAAACTTAACACTGCTCAGTGAATTGCCACTGCAATTAAGATAAGTCAATCCTTGAAGGCTTGACACATCAAGCGTTCCGGTCATGCTTTTGTTCCCGAGAAAAAGCTGCGTAATCCGCTTTTGGACCGTGACATCGTCACCGCTCCAGACAATTATGCCGACCCAAGCGGCAGGCACGGAAGAACCGTTCGCCGGGGCTTTCGGCAAACCAAGCCTTTCGGCGATGGAGTTGGCAATCGCAATATCGCTCACAGAATAAGTCCCCGCCGACGCGGAGTCTTTCCAGAGCGCGTAAACGGTTGTGTCAGCCGTGAAGATATGCGCTTCACCCGGATTTACATTTGTGCCTATGACGCTGCCTATCGCCCAGATGTCGAACTCTTTTCCCTCGGGGGCGGTAAAGGCGCAGGCCGGGAGGGTGAACTGCTCTACTGCCGTCGCCTTGCCGTCAGCCATCGTTCCGGCGCCGCCGTTTGAGTCGTATTTAACGCGCCAGCACTGCGGGCTGAATTCTTTGAAAAGACCGCCCGACAACCAATCTATATCCTGACCTTGCACCGCTTCTTCGCTTGCAAGGTAGTTATGATGGACTTTGATTGTTGTTAACGGCGCCGATCCGTGTATTTTAACCAAAGTCAGCTCGTTGTGGGAACAATCTAAAAAATCCAGTTTATCAAAAGCGCTCAGATCAAGGGCGCCGGTCAGTTTATTCTTTTGACAATCAAGAGCACTCAAAGCCGGCAGATTCGCAAGCGTAAGCCCGGTGAGCTGAGTATTTTGGCAATTTAATGTCTCCAGAGCCGAAAGGTCTTTGACTTCAAGCGGGGCTGCTATGTTTTTACCGTTCAGATTAAGCGTTAAAACCCGCTTGCCGGCAGCGGAGGCAGACCACTCGACGATTCCCGTCCAGCTATCCGGCGATTCGGAACCGTCGGCAAACGCCAGCGACATCCCAAGCGACTGGTGAGCCGAAGCGATGGCGTTTATCGCCGCAATGTCGGCTATGTTGAATTTGGGATCCGCCGCAAACACCGTCACCGGCATTATCGTCAGGCAGATTGCGAGCGCGAGCAGCGTCGCGAGCAGTTTCTTTTTCATTATATATCCTCCGAGGCTGTGAATAACGCATTTTTCGGCGTTTCCGCCTCTTATTTACGGTAGTTGACTATTATTGTCTATTTAATTATTATACCAAAAACATCGCCGCTTTGCAATATATTTATTAAAACTTTTTGCCGTTCCGGTTAAATCCCCGTAAAAAAACCGAAAAGAACCGCGGCAAAATTAATTGCCGCGGTCGGGGAAGGCTTGAAAGCCGTGTGTTTTACCCGGTAATCTTCTCCATAAACCTCTGGAATATCGCCGCGACCTGCGCTCTTGTCGCAGCTCCCTGCGGGTCGAGGGTGTCGGCGGTTACGCCGCTTATGATTCCCTCGGCTTTCGCCCAGAGCATCGCTTCGGCCGCCCAGGGGGAGATTTGGTCTTTGTCGGCAAAGTCGTCGAGGGTGACGTCGTATTCGCCGACAAGTCCTCTCTTAAGAGCGTATCTGTAAAGTATAGTCACAAGCTGTTCTCTCGTGATATCGAGGCCGGCGCCGAATTCGGTGTCGGAGATTCCGAGGATTATACCGTTTTCATACGCCCAGCGTATCGCCGCATAATACCATGAATCGGGGTCGACGTCGGCGAAGGGCAGATCGGCCGTGACTTCCGGCGAACCGTTAAGCCTGTAAAGCATCGTCACCAACATTCCGCGGGTAACGGGGAGGTTCGGGGAGAACAGACCGTCTCCGGTGCCCTGCATTATCCCTCTTTCCGCCACATACGCGACCGCGCCGGCGAACCAGTCGGTTTCGCTTACATCGGAAAATGTCGGAGCGGCTTCCGGTTCTGCCGGTATTTCCGGTTCGGGTTCTGTCGGAATTATCGGGTCAATTATAGGTTCCGTCGGGTCAACTACCGGTTCGGGGTCGGGTATCGGCGTTATGACAGGTCCTGCGCTGCCGCCGCCGGTGTAGTTTTCCGCGTAATTGTCGTAGATTTCATATTTCGCTTCGGCGATAACGTCGCCTGCCGGCATGATGATATGCGCCGTCGTATTGTCTTTGCTCGTGGCGTAAGCGAAGGTCACCGCCGGATAAATGCTCCATTCCCGGAAACGCTTTCCTTCCGGCGCCGGGTCTGCCGTGATTGTGACGACGGCGCCGGTCTTCGCCTCCGACGCGCTTGACGCGCCGTTTATAACGTTGACGTAATAGGTGTCGGGCGGGAGAATCCGCTCGTAATTTGCCGTTATTCTGACCGGGTTTGCCGGCATTTCAAAAGTCGTCGCTGCGGCAAGCGGATTTGTCAGGACAGCGCCTCCGCTGTTCACCGTCCATGATTTAAAACGATATCCGGACGGCGCGGGATTTGCCTTAATTGTGATTATAACTTCCGATTCGGCCGAGGCGGGATTTGCCGAGCCGTTGACCACGGTGATCGCGTAATTTCGGGCATCCTTCCATATAGCGTAAACCGCGGCGCTTTTAGTGAAGGTATATTCATCGCCGGGGGCTTTCCGCTCGCCGTCAAGGGCGCCTATCGCCCAGGCTTTGAACCGCATATCCTGCGGAGGGGTGAAAGCGCATTCCGGGAGCTCAAACGGCGAATCCTGCAAAACAAGTTCGTCGTCCATCTCTCCGGTTCCGCCGTTGTTGTCAAAAGTGACGAGAGAGCGCTGAGGGGTGAAAAAATAAGTATTGCCATAGGTGTCCCAGGGGATTTCCCGACCGGTTATTGCGCTTTCGTCTGCCATAATGTTGAATCGGACATTGATTTCGTTATACGGCGCAGCGGCGTTGAGTACAAGTCCGGTCAGCCGGTTGTGGTAGCATTCGAGTACTTCCAAAGCCGCAAGTTCGCTTATATCGAGGGAGGTCAGATTATTGGTTCCGCAATTCAGCTTCTCCAACTTTTCAAGGGCGTTTAAATTAAGGTCTCCGGTCAGCTCACACTTCCAGAGATTAAGCTCAATTATCCGCTTACCGGTCTCGGCGTCATTCCAAATGACTTTTTCGACCCACTCCGGCGGCGCATCGGAGCCGTTTTCCGGCGCCTTTGGCAAATTAAGTCCGTTGTTATCGATAATGCCGTTGATTACCGCAATGTCGCCAACATTATAATCGCCCGGCGCCGCTGCGGGTTTCCAAAGCGCGTAAACGGTGACCGCTTCTCCTCCGTCTGCTTCTCCAAAGGTATATTTGCCGCCGGGGGCTTTCGGCGTACCCGCTGCGCTGCCTATCGCCCAGGATTTGAACTTCATATCCTCCGGAGGGTCAAATTCGTTTGCGGGGAATACATACGGTATGTCCCAAAATGCAAATTCGTCCTCCATCGTTCCGGCGCCGCCGTTCTTGTCGAAAGTGATTTTGCACACTTTCTGCGGGGAGAAGGTATAAAATTTATCTCCCCACTCGAAATGCCCCGGTTTGTTGGTTATCTTGCTCGTGTCCACAAAATAGTTCCTGCTGACATTTACAAGCCCATAGTTTGCTTCGCTGTTAAGCTCAAGCGATTTAATGTTGTTGTCGTAGCATTGTAAGGCTTCCAAATTCTTAAGAGTGCTTACCTTAAGGGAGGCAAGTTTGTTTGCATGGCAATCTAACCGTGTCATGGCGTCAAGACCGGTGACATCAAGCGAGCCTTCAAGAGACCTGTTTACCAGGAAAAGCCTTTTAACCCGCTTGTTGAAAGTGTCTTCGGTCCAATCGATTATTTCATCCCAACCGGCGGGAATTCCATAGCCGGACGGCGGGGCCTTTTCCAACTTGGGCGACATCTCCGGATGCGCATCGATTATGCCGTTTATTATCGCAATGTCGCCGGGGTAGAATTCGGGATCTGCCGCAAATATCGCCGTCGGCATCAGCGTAAGGCAGATTGCAAGCGCCAGCAGCGCCGATATTAATTTTCTTTTCATTATTGGTTCCTCCTGGTTGTGCCGTGATGTTATTTCATTGATTTCCGACAAGTTTTTTATAATTACAAAACATCCGGTTGACAGTTAGGCTTATTATACCATAATAATTAACGCTTTGCAATAGTTTTGCGTGACAAAATGTAATGTTTTTGTCTGATTTTGAAATTTTTCATCAAAAAAATCCCCTCCGGACGCATTGCGCGTCCGGAGGGCGTCTCTGTCCTGCGGAAATTTATCAGTAATCAATCACGACCATCTGCCGCATACTCAGCTTTTCTATCCCGAAGCTGACCCGGCCGTCCCGGTATTCAAACGGCAAGTCCGTCATCTCGGGGGCGAGGTAGACTTTCTTCGGCGTCCTGTCGGTCTTCACCGAAACGCAGACGCCGTAAAGCGGGACGATGTCTTCGATAACTTCAATCCCGCTGCCGCGGCGGACGGGAGAGGCGTACAGCAGGTGGCAGACAAGGCGGCTTTCGGCGGGCTGATCCATCAGCGTCGCCACCGACTGCGCCGGCAGGTTGGAGATTATCGTCTTTTCGCCGAGCAGCCGGTCGATCATGCCGTGCAGCAGCAGTTTTGCGATAAGGCTGCCTTTGCGCGCGTATTCGGAGAAAAGCTCGGAGGAGATATATCCGCCGTCGGCGCCTGTCGTCGCGGCGGGAAAGCGGGCGGACGGGTCGTTCGGCGTGTGCTGATGTGAGGAGAAAGCAAATGTAGTGCGGTTGAAATAAGGATTTTCCCGCTCGATTGTTACCTCCGCTCCGGGCTTCGCTTCGATGTCGTAAGCCTGCTCATAGATTACGAACGCCGCATTCGCAAGCGCATCAAGCTCGAACTTCGGGCGGAAATATACGGGGCGGAATTCCGATTTGCCCTTCATCTCGCAGCCTAAATCAAGGACGAATCTGTCATCGAAATCAAGTCCGCTCTCGCCGGTCGCGAGCACCTTTCCGCCGGCGGCGGTGAACGCCTTAATTTTCTTTGTCAGCCTTTCGTCGAGCCGGATATGGTCGGGGAGCAGCAGCAGCTTGTATTTATCGAGCGGTTCTTCGGCGTCGATTACGTCGAAGAGATATTTTCCTTCAAGCAGCGCGCGCACCGCGCCGGTGTCGCCGTCGGCTCCGCTCGAGTGAAGCACCTTTGATGAGCCGTAGTAGTTATATACGGCTTCTTCGGAAAGCACGGCGATTTCCGCTACCGATTCGACGTTGTCGAGCCACGGCTCCCGCTCCTCGATTTCGCTGTAAGCGGCGCCGATGAGCGCGTATGTCGCCTCGTCGAAGCGGCCGTTCGGGTGGAGCTGGTCGCCGATGGAGCATTTCGCGCCGAAGGCGGTGCAGAGCGCCTCTTCATATCGCAGGGCGTTGGGGTGCTTGAATCCGCCGAATTCACCCCAGGTGGTGTGGAATTTGCCGGTCATGCCGAGGAACTGTTTGCCGAGTGTCCGGCTGTACGCGGCGGAGAGCGGGAAGTGGTCGTATCCCCAGCCGCCGGTAGGCAGCGACTCAAGCTCAAGATGGGTGTCGACGTCGGCAAGATCGCGGCGGCCGCGGCGGATATGCCCGGAGTTGTGGAAGACGGGAAGTCCCGGCTTAATTGCGTCTACGGCGGCGCGTACCCGGCGGCAGTATTCGGCGTAGACTCTCTCGCCGAGTTCGGCGGCGTTTGCCTCGTCATAGGGGTCTTTGCCTTCGTCGAGCAGCGTCTTCACGCAGTGCTGGCAGAAGCAGACGCGGACGCCGACGATGTCGAGAAAAATTCCGTCGCAGTCGTAATTGGTTACGACTTCTTCGATTTGTTTTATAAGATAATCGAGATAGGGGGTGTTCATGCAGAATTCGCGATAGTGGGGGTGTTCCCAGCCGATGCGGTCGTCGCGGCCGCGGCGGAGCCATTCCGGATGGCGGCGGGTCAGCTTCTCGTCAAGTCCGGCGGAGATGTATACCGGCGTCTTTACGCCTATCTCGTGCGCCGCCTCAATCTGCGCGCCCAGAAGGTCGAAATCTAAGTTCGGGTGGCGCTCATTCGCCTCCGACGGATGATAAGCCCAGCCGTGATGGCATTTTGCGAATACGGTGATTGAGTTCACATGGCCCAGCTTCAAAGCCTTCTGAAACTGCTCCTTTGAAAACTCGGAGCCGATGCCGGGAATTTTTTCGCTCGTGTGGAAATCGAGATGAACCTGTCTAAAATTCATGTCATATCCTTTCGTTTTATATATTTTTTTTAAAGCTCTTGTGCCGCAAAGCGCCTCGATTCTTCGCCGGATAAGCGGAAACGGCTTATTCGTATTCGGTTATAAGCGTAAACTCCTCCGGCAGGTCGAAAATCGCTTTTTTTAGGAATATCGGGTAGAAATATTCGTCTTCCAGCCGCTCGAACGGCAGCCATTCAAAGCGGTTGGTTCGCCCGCCCTCGGAAAGGGAAAAACTGCCGCCTTTTTCGACAAGACCGGTGTGCGATATGTCGATAAGAAAATATACGTACAATTCGTGGTAGTTGAGCTTATCGACGTCTTCGCTGAAAAACGCCTGATTCAGCCAGAGCGGGCGGACGATTTCGGGAGCTGCGCCGAGTTCTTCCCTGACTTCCCGAATGACCGCGTGTTCGGCGGTTTCCCCCATCATCACCCGCCCGCCGGGAAGATAATAATAAGGCGAGCGCTCGTCGCGCATTGCAAGAACCCTGCCGTTGTCAATCATTATCGCGCAGACGCGGTAATTGAATTTCTGATTGCCGGTTATGTAAGAAATATCCATGTTATTGTATATTTATGCAGTTTAGCCGAAATAAAACACGTCGGGCGTCTTTTCAAGGCATAGTATACCTAATCAGTAAACCGCTATCTCCCGAAGCGCGGGTCTGCCGTCGCTTTCGGTTATCGCAAGCGTCGCCCCGCCCTCCCGGTCAATCGGAATAATCCGCTTATTGCCGAGGCTCTTCGCCGAAAAGACGGTTTTATCGCCTTGCGTAAGGCTGTATCCGCGAATCCGCTGTCCCTCGCTGATATCTTCGCGCAATACCAGATACTTTCCGCCGGCTACGGCAGGGATATCGATTTTACCGTCACGAAGCTCCGGGTTTTCGCAGAGATAAAGCGGCTTTCCGAAAGTCTGTTTTAACAGGCGGCCGAACTGGCGGAACTGCTCCTCGTCTTCAAAATCGCCTTCTTTTGATATCGCCATGCCGAGCAGCAGGTTTGTGTTGCGGCCGACCGATTTTATATAGCGGTCAAGCAGGTATTCGGGGGTAAACGCCAGATGCGCCTCCCCCGGCTGCCAGCCCCAGCCGCCGCCGAAAGCGCTGTTTTTGCGGTTCGGCATATCTGTTTCCGCCGGACGGTAGAAGATGCCGTTGGGATTGCCGACGCCTGTCTTTTCGTTCTTTTCGGTGCCGTCGAAGCTGTTGCCGCCGGGTCCCGCCGCCGCCCAGCAGTCGAAGGGGACGTCGCCGTCTTCGTTGCCGACCCAGCGGGTGTTGTTCTCCCACTCCTCCGGCCCCTGAAAGCAGACCGCCTGCGGCTGATATTTCTTGAGCAGCGCCGGTATCGCGGGACCGCCTAATTCCTCCGGAATCGTGCCGCCGTCGAACCATATCTCGAACAGCTCTCCGTAATTTGACCACAGCTCGGTGAGCTGCCGCTCGACGACGCCGACATAGGCCTGATATTTTTTGCTTTTATAGTCCTGACGCTCTCCGTCGTTTATGCCGTAAAAGCCGTTGCAGCCGGTGCTGTAATAAAGCCCGGGAGCGAGTCGGTGTTTTTTGCAGGCGGCGATGAATTCGCCGACGACGTCGCCCTTGCCGTCCTTCCAGGGCATGTATTTGCAGGAAAATTCATTCTCCGCCGTAGGCCAGAGGGCAAATCCGGTGCAGTGCTTTGCGACTAAAATCGCATATTTTGCGCCGGCTTCCTTCGCGCAGATAACCCACTGCTCCGGGTCGAGGCGGGAGGGATTTATCGACGACGGAGGAATTTCCTCCGCGATTACGCTGTGTTTCGGATGGCAGTCGGGCTTGTAAATATCAATGAGGTAGTGAATCAGCACCCCCAGCTCCATATCCTGCCATTCAAGTAATTTTTCCGTCGGTTTTGCGGTGTAATACATTGCTTTTCCCTCCGTATGTCAGCCTATGTCTTCCGAAAAGAAGATGTCGAGCACTTCCTGATAATGTTTTTCCGCCTTCGAGCGGAGTTTTTCCTCGGCGGATGTAAGATCATTTGCGCCGCTTGCGACAAGGTTGCAGATAAGGTCGGAATAGTCGGCGTATTTGAAGGTGCGGCCGAAATCTATCGCCATTCCGTCCATCAGTATATCGAACATCTGCTTTGAGCGCTCGTCGCGGAGCAGCTTTTCTTCGACAACCGTCTCGTAGACCGTCGGATATACGTATCTCAGGCTCTCTATCGCCAGAGCTTCGGTTACAAGTCCGGTAAATTCCGGGTCCGCCTGAGCCTTCGGCACGCCGAGCAAGCCGGTGCCGCCGGTGACCGTCGTAATGTATCTTTCCTGCGCTTCGTCGTATTTCGGGAAGGGCAGAATGCCGTAGTCGTCGGCCATATCCCGGAAAAACTGGTATGAGTCGGTGAGAAATCCCGAGTAGAAAAGTCCCTGCGAAGACGCGAACATCTTCGCAATCTCGTTTTCCCTCGAATAATCGGTCAGGAGATAGGCGCTGTCGCCGTGCATCATCGTGTTGATCATTTCGAGTATCTTCTGGTTCTTGTCGCCGGACATCAGAAGTTCGGGAGTGCCTTCGGCGGTGACCCGCATCGGGATTACCCCCATCGCGATTGCGAAGGCGCCGCCGGAGGTGCCGTGCGAGGCGATCATGCCGTAAAGGTCCTTTTCGTCCATCACCCCATTGCCGTCAAGGTCGTCGCCGACGCCGGCCGTCCGCTCGGAAAGCCTGTCGAAAGTCCAGCTTCCGGCAAGCACTTCTTCTTCAATCCCGCCGACAGAAAAGTCGGAAGCCAGCTTCATGTTGTAATAGAGGCAGTGACTCAGCATTACGCCGGTAAAGGGGATGTAGTTCATCTGCAGATAGCAGCGTCCGTTGACGGTAAGCGACTCCGTCGCGAGGCGGTTCCACCAGGGCTGTGAAATATCGATGTGCGGCAGGGTGTTGTAGTCTTCGAGAACGCCTTTCAAAGTCAGCGACGACATCGTGTTTACATGATCCCAGGCAAGCTGATACGCGCCGTCGCCCGCCATGACCGACTTCGGAATAAGCGCGCCCGCGTCCCCCTGGCCCGACGTGATATTTACGTTGTAACGCTCGGAGACCGCCAGGTTTCGGGCGTATATCGTGTCGTTTATAAGGTCGCCGTTTTCATTCTCGACCGTGAATTCATACGACGGAAGATCGCCCAGTTTCGCGTAGTTCCGCCCCGAGATATTGAAGGTTCTCCCCTCAAAATCGGCCGCCGGAAGCAAGTTCGCCGCCGAAAGCTCGGTTTCGGTGACTTCTTCGGCCGCAGTTTCCGCCTGATCCGCCGCCGCATCCGATTCCGCAGGCGCGGTTTCGCCGCAGGAAACAAAGAGCAAAAGCGCAAGCAATAAGGCGGCAAGTCCCGTAAGTTTTTTCATTTTTTTCATAAAAAGGCTCCTTTCAAAATCCATAAGGTTCCTTATTTCTCTTCCCGCCGATATTATACACCGAGCGGGCGGGAAAATGTTGAACCCGGTATTAACAATATTGCATAAAAATACGCCGGGGCTGATTTAATTGTTCCCGATTGAATATATTGACAAAGGCGCTTTTATGAGGTATAATGTTTTTTGTAATTCTTTGACATAAATCATTAAAAAGGTATAAAAATATGAAAAACAAGCTTGCAAAGCTGACTTCCGCGCTCCTTGCCGCATTTATCGCGGCGTCTCTCTTTGCCTGCGGAAGTTCGGGCGACGCTCCTTCCGCCGACACAACGGCTCCCGATATGAACGCGGCGGAGACCGCCGAAACGACGGCGGCGGAGA
>DUUJ01000104.1 GCA_012841635.1 Clostridiales bacterium
AATAATTTACAATGTCTCCGTTCTTAAATGCCGCCGTCGAAGGTATAAGAAATACCGAAAGCAGCATTAATAAGGTAAGAGCCGCAGACATTATCCTCTGCGTTTTTTTCATGATAATTCCCTCTCAATTGTTTTGATTTTGTTTATTCGTTTCCGACTCGGTTTTATTTAACCGCATATCCTGCATAACATCGGTACGGCGCAACCATATCGGAATAATTGCCGCAATACGGTATCGGGAACGAGTTCATTAATTAAGACGGAGAGGCGGGCGCTTTGTTCCGTTTTCAGGAAAAAACTTTTTCGGGGATTTTTTTCGCAGATTCGAAATAAACGCCTAAACGCAAAAAAATCCCGCCGGAAATCCGTTTCCGGCGGGCGGTAAGAAACATCGGGCAGTTTGCTTACAGAGTTAATTATTTAATTGTACTTAATGGTGCAGCTGGATGTTGTTACGCTGCCGGTATTTGAGTCATAAACAGTGCAGCGCAGATAAATTCTACCAATGACAGTAGAGGGATCACTGATGCCCGTGACGGTGTATGTCTTTGTCGTGCAGTTGGTTTCTTTCCAAATAGTTTCGATACCAAATATCGGCAGTTTATATCCGAGTTCCCACTTATAGTAATACGGTGCGACTCCGCCCTGCGCGGTACAGGTAACATGAACCTGATTGCCGCTGCTGACGGTAACCGAAGTGCAGTCAAGGCTTGCCGTAAGTTCGTCCGGCCACATTGTGATGGTGCAGATATTTGAGTATACTTTATTGCCTGCGTAGTCGGTCACTTCGCATTTAAGATACTGGGTTGTGTTGTTCGGGTCCGGTCTTGCGGTTATCGAACTTCCGGTGACGGCGGATACGGGATCAAAATATGTCGTCATGTCGGTAAATTTGCCGTTTTTGTCACCGAAGTACCATTTGTATTTATACGGAGCCACTCCGCCGGTCACATTGCAGCTGAGGGTAAAGGATTCGCTTGCTTTTACGCTGACAGAAGTCTTGTTCAAAGTCGCATTCAGCGCTTCCTGCGGTGCCGTTACCGTAACGACGCAGACATCCGAGAAGACGGTGTTTCCGTTGTTGTCTTTTACCTCGCACTTATAATACTTGACGGGATTTGTAATGTCTCCGGCGGAGGTGAAGTACGATCCGCTTGCGTTCGGGTCGAACTGAGACATATCAAAATAAGTTCCGTTTCCGATCGCCATATGCCAGCTATACTTATACGGAGCCGTTCCGCCGGTAACGCCGACGCTTATCGAGAAACTTTCGCCGTGTTTTACGCTGATCGAGGTCTTGTTCAGCTTCGCCGTAAGATTCGACTGAGCCTGCTTAAGGGTGATCTTAAAAGGTTCCGTTTCGGCTATCGCTCCGTTTGTGTCAATTACCGTGCACTTGAGGTACTGAACTGCCGGCGAGGGATTGGGTTTGAAGAAGATTGTCTGGGTATTTTCGTTGATTGCGGTGTAGTTTCCTATCGATTCGCCGTAATACCATTGGTAGGTATAAGGCGCCTTGCCGCCGCTGACGGTTACCGATACTTTGAATGTATCCGTCGCGTAAGCCTCAATGCTTCCGTATGTAAGCGAAACTTTAAGTCCGGAGGATTGAGTTGTCGATACATACGCAGCGTCGGATGTGACTTTCGTTCCTGCCGAGTCGGTAATGACGCAGCGATAGTAGTTGGGATTGTTGAGATCTGCTTCGGTGACGAAGAAACTCATCTTGTTTGCAGTGTAAGTAATGTCTTTCCAGCTGCCGGAGCCGCCCTGTTTTACCTGCCACTGATAGGAATAAGGAAGTTCGCCGCCGCTGACGGTCACTTCAAATGACGCAGGATCGCTCTTTCTCGCCGTAACATTTTTCGGCTGAGCCGTAATCTTGAGCGTAGATACAGGCTGAGGCGACGGTGAGGGCGAAGGGGACGGGGACGGGGACGGCGATCCGCCGGCGAGTGTCAGCGAAAGCGTCCTCGCGTATGAATCCCAGACATAGGTTTGCTTATAATAATCGGCGAGGTCGTCGACATATGCTATCGTGCGGCCGCCGACGTTGTAGCTCTTTACGGCGCTGCCGTTAAAATAGGTGACGATATCGGTGAAATATACCTCACCCGCGCGGGAACCGACTTTGCCGGTGTTTGCGCTCGGTTCGAATCCGCCAATGATTTTCTTCGATGCATTGCGGGTAACGCTGAGCGTTCTTGCGCCTGCGCTCCATACGACGTCGAAGCCGTAGTTCGCAAGGTCTTCGACGACGACGGCGGTGTAACCGTCTATATTGTAGGAGCGGATCGGGATGTTGTTGATATAGGTAACGATATCTGTGTAGAGATAATAGTTTACCACATCGCCGTTTTTGAATGCCGCAGATGACGGGAGGAAAAACACCGTCAGCATTAAAAATGCAAGAAAGGCCGACATAATCCGGAGTTTTTTCTTCATAGGATATTCCTTTCGATTTTTCTTTTTGCGTATTTTGTTTCAAAGCCGCTTTTATTTTACCATAATACCGACGAAATGTCAAGGAATGTATAAAAACATTGTGTGTGTATAGTATATTTACATTAATATAAATAACGGTATCTGTCCGTATGCTTCGGCCGGACAAGCCGTGCCGACTCCAGGGACAGAAAAACCCGCCGGATGATACTGTCCGGCGGGCGGAATTTTCATGCTGCACGGGAGTTATTCGGTTTCTTTTATACCGGCAGCTGCAGTTTTATTAAGGCATCAGAAACGTCGGGCGAACAGTGTCCTATAAGAATACGGTTCCGCTGCTCAATCGGCGGAGATATCAAGGATATATGGGAGGTAAAGTAAATTTTACCACTTTGCAGGAATTTGAAGCGACGACGTTGTTTTTTGCATCGGTAACCGTGCAGCGATAATAATACGCGCTTTGGTCTCCCGGATAGTAATCGGTGATTGATTTCGTCGCGCAGCCGGCATCTGTATAATAAACACCGAAGAAAGGAAGCTTGTACCCGATTTGCCACTTATATTTATAAGGCGCAAGTCCTCCCTCCGCCTCACAGGTAATGGTGAAAGAAATGCCGGAAAGGACGGTCAGCGATTCGCGGTCAAGAGCTACTTTAAGCGGCGCCATGGTCGGTTTGATGGTACAGACATTCGAGAAGACGGCGGTGCCGTTTTTATCGGTTACCTGGCACTTAAGATACTGTATCGGGTGGTTCGGATCCGGTCTTGCGGTAATTGAGTTTCCGGTAACGGCGGATACCGGGTTGTAATATGTCGTCATGTCGGTGAAGTTGCCGTTTTTGTCTCCGAAGAACCATTTGTAGGTATACGGTGATTTGCCGCCGGTTACGCTGCAGTTAAGGGTAAGAGCTTCGTTTACGTCAACGACGATACTTGTCTTATCCAGAGTCGCTACGGGGGGATTCAGAAGGGCATTGAGAAAAATCGTGCAGACATCCGAGAAGACGGCAATGCCGTTTTTATCGGTTACCTGGCACTTAAGATACTGGACCGGATGGTTCGGGTCCGGCTTGGCGGTAATTGAACTTCCGGTAACTATGTCTTCGGGCAGGTATGTCGTCATATCGGTAAAGACGCCGTTTTTGTCTCCGAAGAACCATTTATAGGTATACGGAGATGTTCCGCCGGCTGCGGCGCAGCTGAGAGTAAAGACTTCGTTTACGGCGACGCTGATATTCGTCTTGTTTAGCTTCGCAGTCAGAGTCACGTCCTTAAGAGTTATCTTTAACGGAGCAGTTTCGGCTACCGCGCCGTTCTTGTCGATTACGGCGCACTTGAGATACTGAATTGTCGGGGCGGGATCCGGCCTGAAGCTGATTGTCTTTGCGGTGGATGCTATTGCGGTGAAGTTTGATAAAGAAGTGCCGTGATACCACTGGTATGTATAAGGAGACTTGCCTCCGTTCTCGGTTACCGATATCGTGAATACTTCGGTTGAGAAAACCGAGATGGTTTCAAACGGAAGAGTTACAGTGAAAGTACCGGACTGAGCAGTTGATACCGATACTGTATCTGATGTAACAGTGTCGGATTCCGAATCGATGATAACGCAGCGATAATAGTTGGGGTTGTCAAGGTCTGCCTCGGAGACGAAGAAGGTCATCTTTTTTGATGTATATGCGGTGTTGTTCCAGCTTCCGGACGAACCTTGTTTTACCTGCCACTGATAGGAGTATGGTTCTCTGCCGCCTTTTACCGTTACTTCGAAGGAAACCGCATCGCCCTTATTCGCCACGGCATTTTTCGGCTGAGCCGTGATTGCGAGCGGTGATGCGGGCGGCGGGGGAGTCGGGGCGCCGCGCAGGGTCAGAGAAAGAGTACGCGCATAGGGGTCCCAGACATATGTTTCCTTATAAAATTCCGCAAGATCGTCGACATAAGCTATCGTGCGGCCGCCGATGTTATAGCTTTTTACGGCTTGACCGTCAAAATAGGTAACTATGTCTGTGAAATACACCTCGCCGGCGCGGTTGCCGACTTTTCCGGTGTTCGGTCCCGGCTCAAATCCGCCTATGATACGCTTTGATGTGTTGCGGGTCACACTGAGCGTCCGCGCGCCTGCGCTCCATACGACGTCGAAGCCGTAGTTCGCGAGGTCTTCGACGACTATTGCGGTGTAGCCGTCTATGTTATAGGAGCGGATCGGGATTTTGTTGATGTATGTGACTATGTCTGTAAAGAGATAATAGTTTACCACATCGCCGTTTTTGAATGCCGCCGCCGAAGGTATCAGAAATACCAGCAGCATCAAAAGCGTGAGCACCGCCGAGATAGTCCGACGTATTCTTTTCATAATAAATTCCTTTCATTTTTTGGTTGATGGTGAAATCCTTTCTAAAATAATTGTAGCACATACAATGATAACTGTCAATGAAGTTTACAAAATTAAATATTAATTCATAAGTTTACTCGCAAAAAAATCAGAGAAAATCAATCCCGGGATTGATTTTTTACAAAAAAATGCTCATTATTAATAATAAAAACCCGCCGGCATAAAACCGGCGGGAACTGCAATCGGGAAACTCATCTGCTTGGTTTTGATATCTGCCTTTTGTATTTCTCAATACATATCCGCATATCCGAGATAGCTTTCATATACTTTTTCGTAGTGTTTATTTGAGGTTTTGAGGCGCTTGTTTACATATGAGGTGAAGTCGGTAGTATCTTCGCGCAGGGTGAAGCCGAGGATATACGAGAGGTCATTGTAGTAACCGAGATTGACGCCGAAATCATATACAACCGAGTCGAGGATGAGATAAATCATTCCCTCCGACTCGTTGTCGCGGGAAGACTTAGAAACGAGCATTTTGTCGACATATTCGGGAAGAACGTTGCGGCGGCTTTCGGCGCAAAGCAGCTCGGAAACGGTGCCGCAAAGCTCTATGTTCTTGACGTTGATCGGAACCATCAAAAAGCTGCCCAGCTCAAACGACATGTAGTCTGCCTGAATTTCGTCGTATTTCGGGAAGGGGATTATTCCGAAATCCGTCTCCATCGAGCGATAGCCGACAGCGATACCGAGTCCTCCTTCGATTTCAAACAGCGCGTGATTGTCGGTAAAGGAAACCCAGGTCGCCTGATCGGAGCCATATTTCCAGACTTTTGCGGCGGTCGTTCCGTAAATCAGGTCATGAAGCTTTGTAAATATATTAAAGGTCTTCTCGTTGTCGACGGCGACTGTCGGAAAGTCGTTTTCGTCTTTTTCGACGACGAACTGATTGCATCCGGCGAGGAATCCCATGAATTGGTAGTCAGCCATCCCTATCATGCCGTAGAGGTCTTCGACTCCGTAAACTCCGTCGCCGTTCAGATCCGCCGAAACCAGCTTTGAAGTATCACAGAACTTATCGAGGGTCCACTTGCCGTCATCCACGAGGGTGTAAAGATTTTCGATATTATAGTCCTTGTGTATCTGCTTGTTGAAGAAGATGCACATCGGCGAGGTGATGAAGTAGTTGCCGGTGGCAAGAGGCAGGATGCCTTTGATCGAAAGGGTTTCGTTCATGCTCTGATTCCAGTATGGCTGGCTGAAATCGACATTCGGTACATGGTTCCAGTCATGGACGAGCTTTTGCTTTATTATGTCCGGGATTGCATGGATAGAGTGGTTGATTACAAGATCATAAGCGCTGTCGCCCGACATTACCGCTTTTTTAAGCGTCGGTTCGGTATCGACTATACTCGGAAGCATTTTATAAACGATGTCGATATCCAGACGTTCTTCAACGGCTCTGCGGGTAATATAAACCGCGTCTTCGACAACGTCTCCGGTTTCTTCATCCTTCGGCGGTTCATCTCCGATGCCGAGTATTACAAATTCAAGCCCGTCGAAAGTCTCGTCGGGAACGACCGGATCATCGAAGACAAGATATTTCGACGCATATTCGGAAAACTTAGATGTCGTCTCGGCTTCGGTCTGCGCGATTCCGTCGGAAGCCGTGGTATCCGCGGCGCCGCCGTCCTTGTCGCCGCATCCTGCTGTAATTATCACGCCTAACAGCATGGCGACAAGCAATAAAACGGAAATAAGTCTTTTTTGCATAATATACCTCCCCTTTGAACCTCATCGGCGATTTGCCGTTATGGGTTTATAAGACAATTGTATCACATGTTAAACAAAGTGTCAATGATTTTAAACAACACTTGAAACTATTTTATTAAATCCGTCAATTTATAATTTAACCCAAATCATCTCATATCCCGGTATTTTTTAATAAGATTTATCAAATTTGAAATCAGCTATTGAATAACGCGCAATTAAATGCTATAATAAATTCGTGACAGCATAAATATTTCACAAGGGAGGGTATATTGTGTTTACGCTTAAAAACGATTTTCTGAGATACAGCTTCGACGAGAGGGGGCTGGTATGCGAATATACCGACGTCTCGACAGGCATCTCTTATCTTGCGTCGGATTCACACGCCTTTTACCTGAATACATTCGGCGGCGGGAAGGTTACTCCCGCTTCCGTTTCGGTCTGCGGGAACATTATAACCGTCCGATTTGACAAGCCGGATTTGGAATTCAGGATGGTTTATCTTGAAAAGGAAAAATATATCAAATTTACCATACTTGACCAGAATCCGATGGATGTCAAATACGGCTGCTTCATCTTCGCCGCCGTCAATACCACCGACAGGGACGGAAATGCGCCGTTCAGCAGCACCGCAAGGACCCTTTGCCTTAAGTGCAACATGCTTGAGCTTCCGGGGCGCTGCGAAAGGGTCGGCTCCATCGCTTACTCAAAGCTTGGCGCGGTCGGCGTTTCGTCGGCTTTAATCGGAGTTCCGCGCGATTTGCTCGTCGAGGCGCTCGACTCTGCCGTAGAATTTCTTACCATCGACGATATCCCGATGACCGCCTTCGGAGGACAGCACGGCGCCGACGCTCCCGCCGCTCATGAAGATTATGTTATCGCCAGCCTGATAAAAGAGATCGACGGCGACGAATGGCTGAAGCCGCTGAAGCGGGTGAATATCCGTCAGGTCGACTTCCATCAGGGCGGAATGTATCGTCAGTCGGACTATGTCTTCCATCCGGAACTTTTCCCCGGCGGAGCGGCTGATTTCAAAAGAAAAGTCGCCGACACCCTGCACCGCAACGGAATGCGCGCCGGACTTCACTCTTACAGCGGAATGGTGGATGTAAACTCCAGGTATGTAACTCCGATTCCGTCAAAGGATCTGTACGCGCTGGCGGAATATACCCTCGCGTGCGATCTCAGCGCTGATGATGACACTCTTTATATCGAGGGAAGCTCGGAGTCCGTAGCAACGACTCAGGGTCCTCACGCTTATTCGAACGTGACCTGTCTTCTTATCGACGAGGAGATAGTTATATTCAAATCAAAGGGGGAGGGCGGCGCGCTCGGCTCACTCCAGCGCGGCGCGATCGGCACAAAAGCCGCCGCGCATCAAAAGGGCGCTTCGGTGCGTCATCTGCGCAATATGTACGGCTATTTCCAGTCAATTCCGGGAAGCCCGCTTTTCTATAAACTCGCGCAGAATAAAGCTGCCGCTTTCAACGAAGGCGGCTTTGACATGATGTATTTCGACGGTCTTGAGTGCATCGGAAGCAGCTGCCCGGAAAATGAAAAAACCGAGGGACTCGGCTGGTATTATGAGGCGCTGTTCGTCCGCGAAGTGCTGCGCGGCTGCAAAAAGACGCCGGTGGTTGAGTATTCCACGCTGCATCCGCAGATCTGGGGATCCCGTTCCCGCGCCGGCGCTTATGATATGCCTTACGCCGGATACAAGCAATTCCACGATATCCACTGCCGCGACAACGAGAGCAGTTCGCACCGTCGGCTGCTGCCGTCGCAGCTCGGCTGGCTCTCCCTCTGGCCGACATTGGGCAATCCCCCGGTTTACGACAACTGGATGAACAAGATCGAATTCGACGACGACGCGGATTATTTAGGCTGTAAGTCGATAGGCTTTGATTCGGGACTTTCATACGGTATGCCGAAAGCATCCGATTACGAAAAATCGCCGGGGCTTTGTCGGAAAGCGGACAAGATGGCCGTCTATTCAAAGCTTCGGGAGCAGAAATACTTCTCTGCCGAGCTTCGCGAAAAGCTCAAGGAATATAGAACCGGCTACCGCCTGATACAAAAAGACGGAAAATACGCCTTTGAGCGTCTGGAACGGCTGTATATGCGTCCGTATTCATTCAAGGACGACGAAAATGCGGAAACTGTCTCAAATCCGTTCGGCCGGCAGCAGCCGACCGTCCGCATTGTCGGCGAATGTACCGAAGCTGCTCTTGCAAATCCGACAATCGTAATTGAATTCGACCCCGAACGCCCGGCTGTCGAGCAGCAGCTTCTGTATCAATATCCGGCTGACAAGCCGCTTGACATCGACGGAAAAGAAGCTTTGGGGCTTTGGGTAAAAGGAAACGGCAAAGACGAATACATGAATGTCCGCCTTGAAGGGCAGCACCCATGGGGCGAGGGATTCGGCGACAATGTTATACACCTCAATTTTGAGGGCTGGAGATATTTCAATCTCTGCGAATGCGACAACGGCGATTACGCCGGAGTGGCGTTTGAAAACGACATCTTCGACATCGACAGCAAGAGCTATCTCTGGCAGCGCCTGCGCGAAAATTTCAAATACGGCGGAATTGCAAGGATCAGGATACTCTTTACCGACGGCGGAGAGGGAGTTTATCTCGGTGCGCTTACCGCGCAGCCGTTTAAAGCATCTCCGATCAGGATCAACTCATTGAGCGCGAACGGCGCGACACTCAGCTTTAACCGCGAACTTATCCCCGGACGCTTTATTGAATATGACCCAAAGACCGGCAAAGCAGCTATCTTCGACCGCCTCGGAAATTCCGAACCGATCTGGGCCGGAGGCTCGCTTGAGCTTAAAGAGGGTGAAAACGAGGTCATAATTAACGGCGAGGCTGACGGAACAAGGCGGGTTAAGGTTCATCTGCTTGTTGCGGGGGAGATAATTTCCGACTGAGAAGGATATTAACGTTTAAACAAACCGCAGCGATTGAATAAGACGAATGAGGGAATAGCATGAAGCTGAAACTTAACGACGTGACAAAATCCTACGGCTCGAATCTTGCGCTTTCCGGATTTTCGGCGATATTTACGCCGGGGATCTGGGCGCTGCTCGGTCCGAACGGCTCCGGAAAGTCGACTCTGATGAATATAATCACCGACAACCTTAAAGCCGACAGGGGAGAGATTACCTATGTCCCGGACAGCGGCGAAGAGGAAAACGTACTTAAAATGGGCGTCCGGTTCCGCGAAAAGTTGGGTTTTATGCCGCAGTATCCCGGACTTTATCCGAATTTTACCGTCGAGCGGTTCATGTGGTACATGGCGGCGCTGAAAGATATAAAAAAAGACGAGGCGAAGAAGCAGATACACGAAATCCTCGCCGCCGTCGAGCTTGACGACGTTCCCCGCCGCCGCATCGGCGCGCTTTCCGGCGGCATGAAGCAGCGGCTGGCGCTGGCTCAGGCGGTGCTCGGCAATCCCGAGATACTGATCCTCGACGAGCCGACGGCAGGGCTTGACCCGAAGCAGCGTATTGCGATACGAAATTATATCTCAAAAATCTCTTTCAATAAAATCGTAATCATAGCGACGCACGTAGTTTCGGACATCGAGTTTATCGCTCACGGAGTGATAATGCTGAAAAAGGGAGTTATCGCCGACAACGCCTCGCCGCAGGAGCTGATAAAGAAGATTTCCGGGCAGGTCTGGAATATCGCCTGCGACGAGGGAGAGGTGCAGGCAATGCAGCAAAAATACCGGGTTACCAACATCTCCCGCGACGATGTGACCGGCAAAGTGATACTGCGGGTTCTCTCCGCCGAACGTCCGGAAACTGCCGCCGCGGCTCCGGTTGCTCCCGGTCTTGAAGACTACTATTTATCGGTTTTCGGCGAGGGAGCCGAACGGCAATAATCGCAATAAAATAAACAAGCAGCAGGCTGATTACGAGCCTGCTGCTTATCTTTGTTCAGTTTTCGTTGAATTGTGTTATGATTTTCGTATAATATTTATCGATCGAGCTCTTCTTCTTTTCGACCGAGGAGGTTATCGCGTCGGGCTTTTTGGTTATCGCGTTGAGGTTCATGACCCAGCCGCTTCCCGTATCGTAAAGATAACCGAAATCAATTACGCGGGAATCAAGTATGCTGCGGAGCATTTTGATGGATTCCTCGTCGCGGGTGCCCTTCTGCTCGAGGGCGACATTCATATATGTCGGAACGAATTCGTTGTAGCTGAACGCGCTCATTATCTCGACAACCGCGCCGATGAGCTCTGTATTGGCGGCATTCGACGGAACCGTCAGTATATCCGCGCCGCCGTCGACAAGCGTGTAGTATTCCGACTGCGCCTCGTCATATTTCGGCAGCGGGAGCACGCCGTAATCGTCTTCGAATTTCCGCAGTTCTTCTCTGATAAGCAATCCGACCTGTGACATGACAAAGACGCATTTATTCGATGTGAATTTCTGAACACGGGCGTCGCCTCCGATCGGGAGCTTGTTGTAGACATTCGGCATCTGATAGAGCAGCTCCGAGACTTTTTCGAGGACGTTTATGTTGTTTTCCTGTTCTATGACGTGGATAACGCTCTGATTGTCGTCGGCGAGTTCGACCATACGGCCGTTCATGGCGTAATAGACCGCCGCGGTCATGCAGCCGTCGCCCACCGATGTCGCAAGGCCGTATACATCCTCTTCATTGGCCGCGCCGTCGCCGTTTATGTCCTGATAAAGTCCGGAGGCTATTTCGTAAAGATAATCCGCCGTCCATTTGCCCTCTCCGACAGTTTCGTATAGGTTTGCTATGCCGGAGTTCTCGGACATTTTCTTGTTATACAGTATGAACCAGGTCTGGTTCATGTAGCTGGTCGAGAGATCGCTTTCGATCATATAAAGACAGCTGCCGAGCGAAGCGTCCTGAATTGATTTGGTATACCACGGCTCGGAAAGGTTGATGTACGGAATCGTGTTCCAGTCATACATGAAACCCTGTATCGCGTCCGAGCCGGACCGGAATATTTGATTCAGCACCAGATCGTATTCGTCGGAGCCGCTCAGCACCGATTTCTGAAGCTTGTCCGATACCTCGCTGAACACAAAACAAGCGGTTTCGACAACATCGATGTTAAGACGCTCTTCGGCATTCTGTATCCGGTCGAATATGACGTCGTTTACAAGGTCGCCGTTCTGCGCATCGGTATAGAAATTGTACAAAAGTCCGGGGTTCTGCTGCAATGTTCTGAATTTTGCCCCTTCGAAATCAAGCTGCGGGACCGAATCGGCATATCCGGTGGTTTCGGTCACTTCCGCGGCGGTATCCGGAGAAGCTGTATCTTCCGCAGCCGGAGCCGCGCCTTTATCGCCGCAGGAGACGATATTTGAAAGAGCGAATACCAAAACGAGTAGAATTATCGCAAGTCTTTTCATTATAATTACCTCAAGGTCTTTATTCGGGTTATTCTTTCGCTGCCGTGACAATATTGCTTAGCTTAAGGTTCTTAGCGCCGTTTTCTCTGGCAATGTATACAGTCTCGCAGTCGGGATTGTTGTTTATGACGTTGGATATTGCCGAATCTTTGATATAGCCTTCAATTACTATCGCGCGGTTGCTGCTGCAGATAACGTTGGACATGGTTATCGAAGACATGCTGTCTTCAAGGTTTCTGCCGTAACCGCCCCCGTCTCCCAGAAGCACCGTGCCGCCGTGGCGGTGGCCGATTTCCCGAGCAGTATCGACAAGTCCGTCTATGACAATATTCCATATTCTCGTATTTGCCGGAAGCAGCCTCAGAAGAAAACAGAGATACGAATAGCCGGTGATGTTTCTGATGACGATATCATGAATGTCTCTTTCCCGCTTCGACCAGTCGCTGTGCATGACGTGCGTGCTGCATAAACTTCCGCCTTCTTTGAATTCCGGCTCGTCCGGCACTATCGCGGTCAGCGCCACCATATCATCGCCGGTTTCTCCGCTTATATTTTCTATCACAATATGATGGCAGCCGTTTCGGATGTCAACTCCGTCCTGGTTTTCCATGTTATTCAGCATGCCGTCGATTCTTTTGGACATACGGGCGTCGAAGATGATATTCCTGACGCTGCCGAAAGCGCAGGCTTCGAGCGATATCCCCCATCCGTGCGACTCGACGATTTTTAAATTCTCAATGGAAAAGTATTCGGCATTCGCGAACAGAACGCCTATTCCCCGCCAGTCGCCGTACTGCGATTCGGTTTCGACCAGCGCGTCGGTGCCGTAAGAGTGGTCGTGCCTGTCCCAGAAAGAGAGTTTTTCGGGAGTTCTCCGCTCTTCCGGTATCCAGTCGGCAAGTCTGCATAAATCCTCGTCCTCAAAGGGACATGGGCAGGCGAGCCGCTTCGAGCTGTCGCCGGTTGCGCGCGGGTAATCAGCTCCCTCAAGAACGGCGATTCCCTCTCCGCGGAGGTGCACATTGCGTATCCGCTCGGGATAGGGAAAGCCGAAGCCGCAGTTTGCCGTTCTGAAGAAATTATCCCGGCATTTATCCGAAAGCTTTATCTTACAGTTTCGCAGTATAACGGTAGTATTTTCCGGTATCAATATAGCTCTGTCGATAAGCCAA
>DUUJ01000012.1 GCA_012841635.1 Clostridiales bacterium
TCTCCTTTATCGGATGTTCTTCATTTGCATATACCCGATAGGATGAAAGATAGATGTAGTGTCCGGTGTTTTCGAGGAGACGGCGGTATTTTCCTTTGAAATCCTCTGTTCCGTATATCAGGAAGTCAACGATGCCGTCGTAATCGTTTTTCAGCAGCTCTGCGATATAAGCCGGTTCCTTGGCGTTCTCTGCTTTTATGTATTTGATATTCGGGTTTGAGGATTCTCCGCCGTCAAGCGAAACCACATCGACTTTATAGCCCATATCGGAAAGTATCGGCACGAGATATACACCCATCGCGCCGGTTCCGCCTAAAACTAATACTTTTTTTGACATTTTCATTCCTCCCCGCTTACCATAAGTACGACTTTGCCGACATGTCCGCCGTCTTTGAGTATCTTATGGGCGGCGTCCGTCTCTTCTATCGGAAGTATTTTATAAATTGACGTGGTGATTTCTTTGCTTTCGAGCAGCGGCCATACATCCTCTTTGAGCTTTTTAAGAAGATCCGCTTTGAACTCAGCCGTCCTTGACCTGAGCGTGCTGCCGATTATTCTGAGATTCTTTCTTAATATGACCCTGAAATCCACCTCCGAACTATTACCGGCAAGAGATGAGATAATTATCCACCTGCCGCCGTGGACCATATGGCGAAGGCAGCTGCCCATTATCTCGCCGCCTAAACAGTCGATGGCGATATCGACGGGCTTCCCTTTGGCTTCGTATTCGGCGAGGACGGCTGATATATCCTCGTATGAGGTATCGACTATTCTGTCCGCGCCAAGATTTCTTATCTTTTCAGCCGATTCGCTTCTGCGGACGGTGGTTATCACATAAAGACCGAAGGATTTTGCCATCGGAATCACGGCTGACGCAAGCCCGCTCGCGCCCGCGTTCATCAGCAGCGTTTCGCCGGGTCTGGCTTTGCCTTCTATAAATAAATTCAGATAAGCGGTGCTGTATACCTCCGGGAGGACGGCAGCTTCCGCCATCGTAAGCCCTTTTGGTATCGGAAGCAGGTGATCGTATCTTACCGCCGCATATTCCGCGTAACCGCCGCCGCCTAAAAGGGTGCAGACTCTGTCACCGATGCGCCAGTCTGATTTCTCCGCGGCTTCTTTCCCGATTTCGACGATTATGCCGGATACTTCAAGTCCCATCCATTCGGGCGCTCCGGCAGGCGGTGGGTAGTTGCCCTCACGCTGCATAAGGTCGGCGCGGTTGACGGCGGCGTAAGAGGTTTTTATAAGCACCTCGTTGTCTTTTATGGTGAGCTGTCCGACATCTTTCCATGACAGGGATTTGTCGGGGTTTACTATTATCGCTTTCATATATTTTCCTTTCCCGGAATATTTTCGTAATTCATCATCAGAAGCAGGCGCTTTGCATCCTTAAGCTTCGGCTGAGCTTCGGCGCTGTTGACGCTTTCCTGAACGACTAAGTATATATCCGAACCGATAGTCGGCCCCAGCAGACGATGCTTCCGGCAAGCGCTGCCGCCGCATAGGAAGAGCGAGGGGATGCCGAGTTTATCTTTAAGATAGGTCGAAGTTCTGAGATTTTCCGAAAGTTCGCTTTCGGTGTCGGCGGCGGTTACAATTTTTGCAATATCAGCGCCGCGCCTGCGCTGCTCCCGCGCGATTTCAAGGACCTCATCGGTCTTGATAAATTTCATGACATGGCTTGACATAAGCGCTTCTCCGCCGCGTTTATGTATTTCTTTTATGAAGCTGATCTGTTTTTCTACCGCCGCCGGGTTGTATGTCATCTCGCCGGGAGTCGGATAGAACATATCCCCTCTGATGTCGATAAGATCGCCGCCGCATTCGAGAGCTAAAATCAGCTCCTCTGCGAGATATTCGTCATCCTCGGCGGTTTTGGTACCGCCCCGTGTGTAATCGGTGACATACGCCGGTTTGTCTTCCATTGCTTCGAAGATATCGCAAAAATCGCTTTTGGTTTTACATTCCGGCGACATAGATTCAATCTGAAGACCGAAGGCGTCGCATCCTTCTTCGATCGCAAGCTTTATATCGCGTATGATATCCGCCGTAACGCGGGATTTAATCATAACGCAGAGCGTCGGACGTCCCGGGACTAAGAATTTCCGGTGTGTTTTTTTATCTCTCATTTTGTCCTCTTATCTTCTACATTCTTATTTTATCTCACTCCGGACAGCTTTCTTTTATCGATGTTATGTATTTTTCGAGCAGCTGATCCAGCTTTTTCTGGTTTTTCTCGGCAGAGGAAGCGAATTGTCCCTGCTTGTCGAAACAAGAAAGCACAAGCCAATCGGGACTGCCGATTGCGTTCGCGTATGTATATCCGAAATCAAGCACCATTGTGCTTCTGATAAGGTCATACATCTTCGCCGAGTCGGAGTCGCGGATGTATTTTGTTTTCAGCGCGACTTCAAAGTATTCCGGCAGAACACTGTTGTATTTTTCACAGGACAGCGCCTCCATGACCGCTCCGGCCATATCGGGATTTGAACAGGTTATCGGCATTGAAAAGGAATTTTGTGTGTTGCGGCTTGAGGTATGATATGACGGCTGCTCTTCACTATATTTCGGAAAAGGCAGGATACCGAAAGGATCGTCCATATCTCTGAGCTGGGAAACGGAATCGTCAAGCTCGGCGGACATAACAAGGATTTCGCCGCCTATAAACTTCGACGTAAAGCTGTCATATTCGGCGTGGTCTGACAGAGCGTTCGTGCTTTTGAGAAAAAAGACACCGTCGGTTTCTTTTTTAAGCTGATATATTTTATCTACCACGGCGGCCGATCGTTCGTTCAGGAAAGCTACTTTCCACTCTCCGTCTTCCTTTTCATAAAGATTGATCCCGCAGGATGCTATAAAACCTTTCGGGTGGTTTGAGTCATGGATAACAAATCCGAGGCGATCGTCAAGATTGTATTTGCCGTCGGAGTTTAAATCCTCGGAGACGGTTTGCGAAAGCTCCATCAGCTTATCCAGTGTCCATTTTCCGTCCTCTACGGTTTTTTCAAGACCCTCAATGCCATAGCTATCCGCCATCTGCTTGTTATAATAGCAGCAGAAGGCGCATTTCAGATATCCGAGCGAGGCGTCGCCGGAAATGAAATAGAGCCGGTTATCAAGTCCGACGGTGTTTTCCATATCCGGGATATACCAGGGTTTTGAGAGATCAATGTATTTATTGTTCAAGAGATTTGCGAATATGCCGTTCTGCATCATCAAAGTCGCGTTGCCTATCATCAGGTCAACAAAATCGTAAAGATCCTCTCCCGCGACAACCGACTTGGTTATATTATCCATGTATTCCTGACGCGATTCGACATAGTGGCCTTTTCTTAATATAACGTCTATGTTTACGTTCAGTCTTTCCTCAACATTGAGCATGCTCTTGTAAACCGCGTCATTTACTATGTCGCCGTTTTCCGTTTCCGCGTGAAACTCGTCAGAGACCTCTTCACGGTAATAGAAAGTGACGGTTTCTCCGCCGAAATCAAGATCTGGCGGAAGTGAGTCGGGAACACCGGTGCTTTCCGCCGTTGTTTCGGTAACATCCGGCTCCTCGTTCAAACCAGCAGTATCTGATGTCACAGCCTTATCGGAACAAGCTGCCGCAAAGAACAACAGAATACATAGCGTAAGCGCTGTCAAAGCCCTGAAGTTTTTCATTGAATCCTCCCATATGTTTTAGCTTAATATAATCAGATTGATTTTATGGCTTGTTTCTCATTCCTGCAGCCTATCCCAATCAAAGAGAACCCCTATCGGGAACTTGCCGCAGGAGGCAAGCCTTGCGAAAACTTCCGGCGCGTCTTCGGGAGAGTTGATTTCGTTTATCAGCGGTTCGAGCTTTATTCTGCCGCCGTGCGCCAGACGCTGTATTGCGTTTACGTCGTCCTCCATGGTCCAGCAGCCGGGACGGGATTCAAACTTCGGCCGTGACATATTGTTCGCTCCGATCACTTCAATACCTCTGGCGTGGACTAAATGATACAGATCGTAAACGCCGGGATGACGGTTGCATCCGAGCAGGGTGATGCGGCCGTACCAATCGAGACTGCGCATCGAATCGATCGTCGCTTCATTTCGTCCTGAGACGTCAATCGCGACGTTAACTCCGCCCTTCCCCGTCAGGCTGCGGATCTTTTCCGGCAGGTCAATGCCTGTCGGATCGACGGCGAAGTCTGCGCCGAGCGAAAGAGCGAGCGCTCTGCGCTCCGAATCCGGATCGACGGCAATTACCGGAACAGCTCCGGCAGCGCGGCAAAATTGAACGGCAAAAAGTCCGAGGATGCCGAGTCCCGACACCATCGCAGATTCGCCCGGCTCAAGCCGGGTCTTCCGCACACCTTCCATCGGAAAGCTGCCTATCATAAACAGCGCCGCTTGCTGAGTTGTGATTTCTTCATACATTATCGGGAATAGGCTGGTTTCGGGGAGCTTCTGATAACGGCTGTGGGTACCGTAACAGACAATGACTTTATCGCCTTTTTTCAGTTTTTTACATTCGGGACCGGTTTCGAGTACCTCGCCGGAACTTGAATAGCCGAGCCGGCGCGGAAAGGTGGTTTCGACTATGCGAAGTCCGTCAAGATTCGGTTCTCCGCGGAGATTATCCCGCTCGGTGCCGGCAGAGATTGCCGAATAAAGAGTTTTAATCAGCACCTGATTGCCGGAAAGACTGTTGTTAAGTTCGCTTTCCAGCAGCTGAGCCGTATTCGGCTGTGTGAATACGATACTTTGATTTTTCATGATTAGCCGTCCTCTGTCTTTTGAAATAATACCGACTGTTCATTTATCTTTATTATACCACCTTTATAAAAAATTGTAAAGATGGCAGATAACTGAAATCGGAGTAAAAATTTACAGAGTAAATTTCCAAAGTAAACGCAACAATAGCTTTTAAAGTTGCACTTAGTTTGGCAAAGAAAAAGTGGTAGCATTTAGTCTGAAAAACCTAAGGAGGTAAGACTGAATGAACAGCGAAACAAAAA
>DUUJ01000013.1 GCA_012841635.1 Clostridiales bacterium
AGGAAATGCCGCGGCAAGCGCCTGTTCATCAGAACACGGGAGCCAAAATACGTACCTCACCCGATATGCCGCGCAGCCAAAATCAGCCGGCGCACTCGGGTCCTTTGGGCATGGGCTACACCGGGACGACGAACCGCAGCCGGATTACCACATCCGGCGCCGATCCCCGCCGCGATTACAGCCATCTCGCCGATACCGACGTCCGCTCCTCGGTGATGTCTTCGGCGATGAAAGCCGTCATCTACATAGTTTTTCTGCTGGTGACGGTGTCCTTCCTCTCATATTATATGATCATCTGGGGCAACGACATATTCGCCTTCGTAAAATCGGATGAACAGATCGCCGTGACGATACCTGAATACGCTACCATCAAGGATATTTCTGAGATTTTGGAGGAACGTTCGGTTATCAAATATCCGACTGTCTTCCGCATGTACGCAAAACTCCGCAACAAGGATCAATACGAGTTTGAGCCGGGCGATTACACCGTTTCCCCGTCGATGAGCTATGATAAGCTGATCAATATCTTCCGCAACGCCGTTCCGATAAAGCGCGCCGAGATCACTCTGACCTTCTCGGAGGGCATGACCGTTGAAGATATAATCAATGTTTTCGTCGACAACGGCATCGGCACCAAAGAAGGATTTGTCAAGGAGATAAGGGAGGGCGACTTCTCCGATTATTGGTTCATAAAGAATTTGCAGCCGAGCCCCAACCGCAAATACCGCCTCGAAGGCTATCTATATCCCGACACCTATAACTTTTATCAGGACAGCACCGAATACGCGGCTCTGCGCAAGATGCTCTCCAACTTCAACGTAAAATTCGACGAAAGATATACCGAGTCCTGCGAAGCGCTGGGAATGACGGTCGACGATGTGATAATCCTCGCTTCGATGATCCAGTCGGAGGCGAAGTTTATCGACGAATATACGACGATAAGCTCGGTTTTCCACAACCGTCTGAGAAATCCCGGTTACGAAACCGCCGGCTATATGCAGTCGGACGCGACGATACAGTATACCTTTGCGGAACATAAGACGCGGATTACCCACGAAGACACCCTGATCGACGACCCGTACAACACCTATGTATACAAGGGACTGCCGCCGGGACCTATCTGCAACCCCTCGCTGAACGCGATAAACGCCGCGCTTTATCCCGCGGAAACCGACTATTACTACTTCATTTCCGAACGCAACGGATACAGCCTGTTCGGAAGAACGGCAGAGGAACATCAGCGCAATATCGAAGCGGTAAGAGAACAATACAGATGATTTAAAACAATAAATACAGGGAGGAAAACATAATGTCCGTACAGGTTTGGGCTCATCGCGGCGCGTCCGCCTACAGCCCGGAAAACACTATTGAAGCCTTTCTTATGGCCTGCGAAATGGGAGCCGACGGGATTGAGATCGACGTATATCTCTCGGCAGACGGCCACATCATCGTCAGCCACGACGGGGACCTTCTGCGCTGTTCCGGCAAATCCGGCAAGGTAACCGCGCTGACGCTTGCCGAACTCAAGGAATACAACGTCGGATTTAACTTCGCCGACCGCTATCCCGGAAAAACTTTCGCCGTGCCGTCGCTCTGCGAAGTTTACGAAGCCGTCCGTCCTTACGGAATAACGGTAAACGTCGAGCTGAAGGGAAGCGGCGCCGAAATTCTCGACAAAGCCGTCAAATGCGCCGACGACCTTTCGATGAGCGATAATGTCGTCTATTCTTCCTTCAATCACTTTAATCTGGCCGGCATCCTCGACCGCCGCCCGAACGCCCGCGTCGCGCCGCTTTACGGCTCCGAGCTGGTAAAATCCGCGCAATACGCCAAGTCTTTCGGCGCCTACGCGCTGCACCCGCATTACGGCGCGCTTTATAACGAGCCGGATTATGTCGAAAAGGCGCACGCCCTGGGAGTCCGCGTCCACCCGTGGACGGTTGACGGCGAAGAAGACCTGAAGCGGCTGTTCGCCCTCGGAATTGACGCCATAATCACAAACAAACCGGACGTCGCCCTCCGCCTGCTCGGCAGAGAAAAGAAGTAAAACCTGTCATTTTAAAAATCGCGGGGAGAAGGCAATTCTCCCCTTTCTTTAATCGAAAGTGAGTAAAATGCGTATTCCCGAACTTCTGTCCCCGGCGGGGGACAGGGAGAAATTCGACGCCGCGCTCAGATACGGCGCCGACGCCGTCTATCTTGCCGGGAAACGGTTCGGAATGAGAGCCGCCTCCGGCAACTTTACCCCGGACGAGCTCCGCGCCGCCGTCTCCGACGCCCACGCCCTCGGCAAAAAGGTTTATCTTACCCTGAATATCCTTCCGAGGGATGAGCAGTACGATGAAATCGCCGGATTTCTCGGCGAGATATCGGATATCCCCCTCGACGCCTTTATCGCCGCTTCCCCGGAGTTATGCGGCTTATAAAGGAAAAGCGCCCCGACGCGGTTATTCATGTCTCGACGCAGGCGTCGGTCGTTTCGGCGTATGACTGCGAAGTATATAAATCATTAGGCGCAAGCCGGGTGGTGCTGGCGCGGGAGCTTTCTCTCGAACAGATAAAACGGCTGCGCGAAGGGACGGATATCGAGCTTGAAGTCTTCGTCCACGGCTCTATGTGCGTAAGTTACTCCGGACTTTGCCTGCTGTCCGAGCATCTCTGCGGCAGAGACGCAAATCAGGGCGCCTGCGCCCAGTCCTGCCGCTGGGAATGGGCAATGACTCCGGCGCTCCTCGCCGGAGTCTCGGGTTTCGCCGAGGCGAAACCCGACGTCGGTATTTCAGCCGACAAATTTACCGTGCCGAATGGGAATGTCTTCTCGAATATTCCCGAAGGCGAGCCGATGTTTGAAATTGAAGAGAGAAAGCACAAGGGGGAGAGATACCCGATCGCAGAGGACGAGTACGGCACCTTCATAATGAGCTGCCGCGATCTTTGCATGATTGAGCATATCGCCGACCTTGCCGAAGCGGGAATCGACAGCCTTAAGATTGAAGGAAGGGTGAAGTCGGCATATTACACCGCCGTCACGACAAACGCATACCGCATCGCCGTTGATAACTATGCCGCCGGCCTTCCCTTTGATCCGGCGCTGCTCGACGAAGTGCAAAGCGTCTCTCACCGGGATCTGGGCACCGGTCATTTTTTCGGCAAAGCCGGTGTCTGCGAACATGAAGGATATCTCCGCGACTGCATCTATCTCGCCGTCGCCGCATCCGACGCCGCCGCCGGAGAGCCGGCGAAGTTCTTCCAGCGCAACAAAGCCGTCCGGGGCATGAAAGCCCGCCTCGTCACACCCGGCAAGACCGGTCAGCCGTTCGTATTCGGCGATATCTTCGATGAAAACGGCGAGCTTATCGAATCCACCCCTCACGCCGAGATGGTCTATTATACCGCGCTTCCGTACCCGGTACGGAGAGGGGATATACTGCGGGGAGATGCAGCCGCGGAGGAATGAAATTTGCGCCGCATGTATTTTTGTTCAAACCGTAAAAATCACGCAAGGCAAACGCCTTGCGCGATTTAATTGATTCAATTTTTGACCCTGAAAATTCGTTTTCCGATTATTTCTTTTTGGTTACGAGCACTGCGCATCCGAACGCCGCAACGGCGGTGACTATGATAAGCGCGGTCATGTCGGAGGTCTGCGGAGCGGGAGCGGGAGCGGCTTCGGCGACTTCGGCGACAGGAGCCGGTTCGGCGGCAGCTTCAGCCGGAGCAGCTTCTTCTTCGACTATTATCTCGGGTTCTGCGGCAGCAGCGGCAGCAGCTTCGGCAGCGGCTTTGGAATAGCCGTAAAGCTCGACATCGCCGACGTCACCGTGGTTGATGGCGTTGTAGTAACGATAATAGCGGAAAGCGGGTTCCTTTATCAGGAACTGGTCGGCGGGAATCTCATACCATTTAAATTCCTCGGCCTCTTCTTCGCTTACCCAGATGGTTTCCCAGTTTTCGCCGTCATTGGAGCCGCTTATTTCAGCGCCGTCGTAGCGGGGAAGCTGACCGTCGCGCGGATGGATGGCGATGTAGGTAAGGACATACTCTTCGCCTGCATCGATGCCGCAATAGTCTTCTCCCTGGGTGATCGGGTCATAGAAGGATATCGGGTCGCCGTCAAACGCGGCGGCTCTGCCGGCGTCGGCATTTTCGCCCCAGCCGACTTCGTTTCCGATAAGCTCGCCCTTAATGATGGCGGAGCCTTCCGGCGGGGTTATGCCGGAACCGGGATAATCGGCGCCTACGCCTTCCGCAAAGGAAGCGACGGTGAGAACAAGCGCCAGAGTGATCGCGAGCGCAATCAGTTTTTTCATGTTACACATCTCCTGAATAATATTAATAATGCACCGTTTTCGGAGCTTACCGGGATATTATATCACACAAACCGAAATATGTCAACAAAAACATTTGCAAAACGGAGATTATTTTAAGAGAGTAAATTTCCAAAGTAAACGCAACAATAGCTTTTAAAGTTGCACTTAGTTTGGCAAAGAAAAAGTGGTAGCATTTAGTCTGAAAAACCTAAGGAGGTAAGACTGAATGAACAGCGAAACAAAAA
>DUUJ01000105.1 GCA_012841635.1 Clostridiales bacterium
GCAAAGATAACTGGGACGAATATCCGGCTCAGATAAAAACTTTGATGCTTGCCGGTTCGTCCGACTATGATATAGTCCTGATGGAAAACTCCCGTCTGTTTCAGCAGTCTCTCGAGGGCTATTACAAGGATCTTATCAATGCGCCGTATATCGACTATGAAATGCCATGGTGGTATTCCGCTCTGATGGAGGAAGGAGCTATTGACTTATCAAAGCGGTTTTATCTTTCCGGTGACATAGCGATGACGACGATGTTCGGCGCTTCCGCTATATATTATAACAAGGAAATATTCGAAAACTATTACGGCGACAATTCGGTACTTTATACAAGCGTGAAAGACGGACTTTGGACGCACGAGAAGCTCATGGATTACTGCCGAGGTGTTTACACCGACCTTGACGGCAACAGCGAGCCGAATGCTGAAGACCGCTTCGGATTTGCATATACTCAGTGGGGAGTTCCTAATTATCTCTCAATGTCTATCGGCACCGGATTCATCACGAGAGACTCCGAAGGTCTGCCGGTACTCGACATGAACAACGAGATTTCGGTAAAATGGGTAGAAACGCTCAATAAGCTCCTATATGCTGACAATATGTCTTTCGATTCCACCGACGCAAAATATGATATGTTCAGAACCGGCAGGGCTTTGTTTAGTATCACAATGATGTCGGCAGCTAACGGTTTGCGCGATCTTGAGTTTGAATACGGCATTCTTCCTTATCCGAAGCTTACCGAAAATCTGAATTATATGTCCGGGGCTGCCACGGCAAACGGCAACGGCGCCGCTATCCCCGTATCATCTCTGAGCGATAACTACGAGACGTCCTGCGCCGTAATAGAGGCTCTCTGCGCCGAGTCTTACCGCAAAGTCGTCCCGGCGTGGTATGATACCGCATTAAAGATCAAATACATCTCAACCGACGTCGACGCGCAGATGGTCGACCTTATATACGAACACATAAACAGTCCGTTCATAATGATTGCAGATAAGGCGATAGGTATCGGTTCAATTTTCACCCATATTGTATATGGCAAGAAAGGTTCAGCTGACTTTGCCTCCTACTGGGCGAAAAATGAGCCCAAGTTCCAAAAGAGCTGGGACAAAATGATTGACAGCTACCTATCGATAGGCTGAGCTGTAAAAAGAATTTAATATAAGGGAAGCTGTTCGGCTTCCTTTATTTAAAATGTTATTCGGCAAAATATGTAAACAAAAAAGGTATCCACGGATGAAAAACAATAAGCTTTTGAAAATAGTCTGTGTAATTCTAAGTATAATCAACATAGCCGGATGCAGTTTCTTCCGTAAACGGATTCGGAATATATAAGATATTTCGAAAGCGGAAAGCCGATTGACCCCGCAGGGCGATTGATAAAATTTTGATGAAAGGAAATGCATATATGTCTACAAGACATGAAATACTCAGCGATTTTTACAGCCAGATAGACGAAGATGCAAGACTCCAAAAATCCAGACACGGTCAGCTCGAATACCTCGTAACGATGAATTATATCCGGCGCTTTGCGGCAAAGCATTCAAAAGTGCTTGAGATAGGAGCCGGGACAGGCAGGTATTCAATCGCGCTTGCAAAGGAAGGCATGGATGTAACCGCGGTGGAGCTGGTGGAAAGCAATCTTGCTATTTTAAGGAAAAACAGCAAAGGAATCGAAAATATAAAGTCATATCAGGGCGATGCCACGAATTTAGAATTTCTCGGCGACAGTTCCTTCGATGTGACTTTGGTATTCGGTCCGCTTTATCATCTCTACGAGTCGGAAGATGTTCATAAAGCCATTGATGAAGCAATCAGAGTTACAAAACCGGGCGGCGTCATACTATTTGCCTTTATCTCTGTTTTCGCCATTATGTATGCGGATTATTTTTCCAGTAATTGGGTATACGGACAAAGAGAAAATTTTACCGAAGATTACAAAGTGAAGCATTTCAAAGAGCAGGTTTTCACCGGATATGATATAGTGGAATTTGAGAAATTGTTTGAAGATAAGCCGATTGAATGGATCACCACTGCCGGTACCGACGGTTGTCTTGAATTGCTTGATGCGAATCCCGATTTCGCTATCTCCGATGAGGATTTTCCTGTGTTTGTAGAGTGGTATCTTGCGTTTTCGGAAAAGCGGGAGCTTTTGGGAAATACGAACCATCTCTTGTATATATGTCGTAAGCAGTTACTTTAATTTAATATCCGATAGTCTAAAAAAGGGAAGCTGTTCGGCTTCCCTTATATCATTTAATTTATCTCAAGTCCGTCTTTGTCGGGCAGCGGCGGCTGATTTACCGCGGGCGATGTCTGATACCAATACGCAACGGAGCTGAGATCATCCTGAAGCGGCAGATAGCGTCCGCCCTGACGCCAGCCGAGCGCCTGAATAGTAACGCGGAGGTCTTTCTTGAAGTAGATAGGATCGGTTATATGCCAGCGATACAGCGAGAAACGGCGGTTGCTGCGGTATGTCGCATCAGTTGCGGAAACTTTCGAGAGACCGGCATAAGGGGAAGAGAAGGTCTGATATTTCCCGTCGACGTCAAAATTGTAGGATGCGCAGAAATAGTCTTCGGTTCCGGTGCCGCAGATAGTCGGGAAATCGGTGTCGCCGTCGATATAGAATTTTATTTCTCCTTCTCCCCACCATCCGTTATTGTTGACGCCCCATAGCATGGAAGTGCCGACAAACTGTCCGTCTCCTTCAATCCCGTTAATAATGGTGTAAACATCTTTATAAGGCAGCGGATTTGTGCGGCGGAAGCGGGCGCAGAAATACATCGGTTCCTCTTCAAGCTTAGTCTCGATGTAATCGATCTGATAATAACAGATCGCGTCCCGGTCGCTTATGTTCTCAAGGGTGATAAGCGCGCGCTTTTTAAAGGGCATTGTCCAGTAGCAGTTGCAGCCGCACTTCGGGTTGATGCATACCGCCAGTGAATTTATCTGCGCGTATTGGTCAGCCTGCGGATTTGCAAAGAAGTCGCCTAAAGGAGTTTCGACTGCCGGGGTATCCGAATCGTCCCAGTAGATTCTGAGTATCATCCAGCGCCATGACTCAAAGGCACCGGTTAGCCAGATGTGCTTTATCGCTCCCTCGGCTCTGATATCCGCGAGAACAAAGTTTTTTCCCGGAGCGATTGAAACCGAAGGCGAAACCTTCCAGCCGATACCTAAATCTCTTGCGCAGGATGCGCCGGTTCCCACGGTCGCCATTCCGCCTTTGCCCTTTTCTCCGGTAAAATTTTCGGCGGAAATCGACCTTGTAATCGCCGACGAGCGGCGGGCAAGATCGGAAAGTCCGCTTCCGAGTCCGTTATACATATTTTTTCCTCCGTTTATTTTTTATTTGTTGTGATTAAATTATCTTATATAAAATATCCGCTTTTGAAATCAATTCATTTCGGCATAGCTGTCCATTAGCTTTTCCATCAGCTTATTGTCTTTATTCTGACGTTTTTCGTAAGATGAGGCGTAGCTGTCCCTGCGCGCGATGATCGCATCGAAGACCGCCTCAGCCGCATAGTCAAGCGCCGCTGCGTTGACAAACACGAAGTCGATATAAGAGACATCCATGACAAGGTCAAGCATTTTTTCGGAATCCTCGTCGCGGGTTCCCTTGGCTTTAAGCACAATATCATAATATGCCGGCCGGACGAGGCGATGGCTTTCATAGTTCAGCGCCTCAAGTATAATAGCCGCCCTGTCGGTGTCCGTTACATAATTCGGTATCGCAAAGTATGAGGTGCCGAGGTTTGATGAGATGTAGCTCTCCTGATTTTCATCGAATTTCGGCGTCGGAATGATACCGAAGTCGGCATCAAGCGAACGAAGTGTCTCCGCATTTCTCACATTTGCGAACCAGTAAAGCAATCGGTTTTCGTTCATTGCCGACATGATCTGTTCAACCGACATCTTGTTATAATCAACGCCGTCGGTAAGATTTATCAGCTTGTGAACTCCGGAATAGAGATTTTCAAAGCGGTCGTTGTAATAATCGTAATGATACCGACCTTCCTCATCCGCGGACGCAAGCCTTAAGCCGAAGGAATAAAAGAGATTTCGCCCCGAATGCAGACCGAACGAGGCTCCGAAGCAGTCGGCATCCGAAGTCATCTTTCCGTCGCCGTTTAAGTCGGCGGAGACGGCGGCAATATCGAGGTTGAGCTTGTCAAGAGTCCATTTTCCGGCGGAGACTGTCTCGTAAATATTTCCGAGAGAATAATCTTCAACCATTCTCTTGTTGAAGA
>DUUJ01000106.1 GCA_012841635.1 Clostridiales bacterium
AAACTTGCGGGCGATGTCGACGCCTAACTGAACGTGGCTGCCCTCGATTTCCTGCGTCATTGACTTGCCGATGTCGTGGAGCAGGCCGGCGCGCTTGGCGAGCGTCGAGTCTACGCCGAGTTCGTCCGCCATGATTCCGGCGAGGTAGGCGACTTCGACGCTGTGCTGAAGGACGTTCTGACCGTATGACGTGCGGTATTGCAGCCGGCCGAGCAGCCGGATGAGCTCCGGCGGAACGCCTCTGACTCCGGTTTCGAAGACGGCTTTTTCGCCTGCCTGGCGGATCAGCGTTTCGACTTCCTTCTTCGCCTTGTCGACCATTTCTTCAATCCTTGCCGGATGGATGCGGCCGTCGGTTATCAGCTTTTCGAGGGCGAGGCGGGCGATTTCGCGGCGGACGGGGTCGAAGCAGGATACCGTTATCGCTTCGGGGGTGTCGTCGATTATCAGGTCGACGCCGGTCGCCGTCTCGATTGAGCGGATGTTCCGCCCTTCGCGGCCGATGATGCGGCCCTTCATGTCGTCGGACGGCAGGGCGACGACGGAAACCGTCGACTCGGTGCTGTGCTCGGCGGCGCAGCGCTGGATGGCTAAGGCGATGATGTTGCGGGCGCGGTCGTCGGCTTCCTCCTTGAGCTGGCTTTCGATTTCAATTATGCGCTGAGCGGCTTCGTGCCGCACTTCGGTTTCGACTGCCAGCAAGATTTCCTGTTTTGCCCGCTCGGTCGTGTAGCCGGAGATTTCTTCAAGCTTTACGAGCTGTTCTTCCTTAATCCGCTCGACTTCGGCGGTTTTTTCTTCGATTGTTTTCAGACGCTTGTCGGCGTCGGCGTGTTTGCGCTCGAGGGCTTCTTCCTTGCGGTCGTGCGCTTCTATTTTGCGGTCGAGGGCTTCCTCTTTCGCGATGGCGCGGCGCTCGAGACGGGTTACTTCGGCGCGGTTCTCCTTGATCTCGCGCTCGGCTTCGGTTTTGAGGTTGTAAACCTCCTCTTTGGCGGCAAGCACCGCCTCTTTTCTCTTTTCGTCGGCGACTCTTTCGGCTTCTGCGACGGTTCTTTTGGCGTCCTCAACGAGTATCGCCGCTTCCCGGCTCTGTTTTTCGGCCGAATCGGCGATTTTCTTCGCCTGCTCCTCAGCCGAGCCTATCGTCCTTTCGACTTTGCTTTTGCGGAAACGGTCGCCGATCAGAAATGCGATCGGGATCGAAACCGCGGCTGTTGCGATTACGCTTAATATAATTTGTGAAAGCATCAGTGCCTCCTAAATGAAGGCAACCCGCCGTAAATTGTCTATATCCCAATACCCGGATTTAAATTAGGGGACGTTTCATATATTTTTTCATTTAAACAAAAGTATATAATGTCCGTCTCGGTGAAAGGATCATCTGAATATTCGATATCGTTCTATCTATACGGCAGCCGGCTGCCAGTCTATAATAATAAGGTGGTTATATTTTATCTATGAGCCGCCCCCGAGAACAAATCCGCGCGGAGATGTCCGCATGGGCGCTATTATCTCATGATATACTATATATTGTAAACTATTTTTCATCAGCTGTCAAGGGGTTTTGTAAATTACGGGTAAAAATTTAATAAATTAGAGATTTCAGACAGTCGGAGTACGTAAAATTTTAACTAAAATCCTATATACAAAAAAGGGTTTTTATGTTATAATGTATATGAAAAGGAAGCGGGAGCCTTTCCCGCCCGCATTTTACATTTATGAAAGGTGGAATTACCTTATGAAACTCTCTATCAACGGACGCGGAGTCGAAGTTACCGACAATCTTGAGCAGCTTTTCGAAAAGAAGCTCACCAAGCTCGACAAGTATTTCAGGGAGGATGCCACCGCCAAAATTGTGTTATCTCACAGCAGCCGGGGGCGCCAGCGCCTCGAGCTGACCATTTCCTCGGGCGGAACGCTCTTCCGCTCGGAGGTAGAAGCCGAGACCTTCCAGAACGCCATTGACGAGGCGGAGGAAAACATCGAGCGCCAGATCCGCAAGAACAAGACCCGTCTCCAGCGGCGTTTCCGCGAGAAGGCGCTGGACAAGCAGGAGTTCAACCGCATCGAATCGGACAAACAGTTCGCCGAAGAGGAAGACAAGGACGAGATCGTCCGGGTAAAGCGGTTCTCCTACAAGCCGATGTCAAGCGAGGAGGCCATCCTCGAGATGAATCTTTTAGGCCACAACTTCTTCGTTTACAGCGACATCGACACCGGAACAATAAACGTAATCTACCGGCGCGACGAGGGCGGCTATGGGCTCATAATGCCCGAATGACCGTTAAACGGTCATTCGGAGCATTTGAGCCCGCGAGTTTCGGCTTCGCCGAAACATCGCCGTCGGCAAGTTAAGTCTTAGCTTATGTTTTCTCTAAAGTAGATTTTGCCAAAGGCAAAATCAAATTATAAGACGGCGCGATGCGCCGACCGCATTTATCGTTATTATTTATAGTCAAGTGGCTAACCGTTTTGCGGTTAGCCATGGATATGTTTAAGTGTTTGGTTACAGGGGGATTATGACTAAACTTTGGAGGGCGATGTTTCGCGGAGCGAAACTCGCGAATAACCCGCGAAGCGGGTTATTCAAGGCTCCCGATATTATTGAGAGGTTGATAAATGTCAGAACCTAAATGGCTTTTGCCGCGGACTTCGCGGGTTTATTTGCAGGGGCCTTTTGCCCGCAGGCTTTGTCTTTTATTTCCGGATTTCAAGGTCTGTTCGCTTGAATTGAATTACAGCCGGCACGTTGATCTGCCGGGGTACGCGCTGACTTTGCTTGACGGGGCGCCGGGGGAGGAAAGTCAGCTTTGCTATGATAAGAGCGTGTTTGACGAGGTGCGCGGCGGCGAGCCGGTTTATACCCTTCGGAACAAGCTGAAAAGCGGCGCCTGCGTTTCGATGACGGCGTTTGCCGACGCGGCGGAAAATCCGGCGATGTATTCGGAATACCGCCTTTACAATCCGGAGAATTACGAGATTTCCGGCAGTCTGACGCTGTTTTGCCGGACGGCGGACTTAGATCACTATATAACGAACCTGCGGGACACCGGGTATGATCCGTATATCCCGAACGTAAAGACGCAGTATATGCTGCCGTCTTTGTGGAAGCCGGTTTCCTGTGATACCGCGTCGGACGGATACGCCTCATGCAGGGTTGAGCCGGGGAAATTGAAAATTACCTGGGTCGACAGCGCCGCGCAGCCGAAACATTTCGCCGCGTCCGACTGCTGGCGGCTGGATTATACCCTTGCGCCGGGAGAATCCGCCGGATTTACCGCGGTCAGCCGATACGGCTGTCTTGACGGGCTTTGCGGATATGACGCAGCATATTCGAATAATATCGAATTCTGGCGGGATATCATGGCGAAGGTGAAGATAAAGCCGGCGTCGGACGCGCCGCGGATACAGGCGATGTATCGTCAGCTTATCGTTCAGTCGCTGCAGATGCTCGCAAAATACGACGACATGGAGGGGGTTATCCCGCGTCAGGGAGACGTCGGGCGGTACTGCTGGTCCTGGGAGGCGCCGCATTATCTTCTGCCGCTCGACCGCGTCGGGCTTTCCGAATACACGACCGACGCCTTCCGCACTCTTGCCGCGCGGTGGCAGAATCGGGACGAAAGCTCGCCGGATTACGGCCGGATGATGAGCCCGAACGTCCATTGGGACAACAGCACCGGCAAGACGCTCGAAGGGGCGGCGCGGCACCTGCTTTACACCTCCGACAAGGCGCTGTTCGACGAATTCCGCCCGCACCTGCTGTTAGGTTTTGAGTGGTGCGAGAAAAAACGCCGCGAGTCGGAAGGCAAAGAAGGGATGACGCCGGGACTTTTCCCGGAAGGGCGGGGATCCGACTGGGGGGAGATCGGTCAGCACTGGACCTTTACCGACGCGGTAAATGTCTCCGGTTACAAATGGCTTTACGAGTGCTTTGAGCGCTTCGGCGATCCGGAATATCTGCGGATTAAGGCGGCTT
>DUUJ01000107.1 GCA_012841635.1 Clostridiales bacterium
GACGCGCCGAATTTAGTAATGTTTTCGTTCGGGGCTTCGCCCCTCTCTTCAACATTACTAAATTCCTTTCTCTCCTTTTTCTTCTTAATTGCTTTTTTTCGGTCTCACATCATTGACAAATGTACATATTCAGTTACATATCCGAAGAGAATAACGGTATTCTTTTCGTCTGCGATGAAGAATATATCGACTCCGGCGGCCTGACCAATTTATTTTAGCATTATTAAAAATTTAAACTTGCGTTAGGGCAAGCTGATGTTATATAATAGTATAAGTATACAGTACATTATTACACAGAGCAGGAGTAATCATATGGCAAAAAGAATAGTTATAATCGGCGCGGCAGGCCGCGATTTCCACAACTTCAACACCGTTTACAGAAACAACCCCAACTATAAGGTCGTGGCTTTCACCGCCGCCCAGATTCCCGATATAGCCGGCCGCCGCTATCCGGCTGATCTCGCCGGTTCTTTGTATCCCGAAGGGATACCGATTGTCGACCAAAGCGAGCTTGCCGAGCTTATCAAAAATGAAAACATCGACGAGTGCATATTCTCATACAGCGACATCCCCTATCAGAAACTCATGAACCTCGGCGCTCTCGTCAATGCCGCCGGCGCAAGCTTTACGCTTCTCAGCCCCAAAGCGTCGATGATTAAAAGCGTAAAGCCGGTCATCGCCGTCTGCGCGGTTCGTACCGGATGCGGAAAGAGCCAGACCTCCCGCAAAATCATCGAAATCCTCCATGAAAAGGGTCTGAAGGTCGTCGCCGTTCGCCATCCCATGCCCTACGGCAACCTGAGCGAACAGAAGGTTCAGCGTTTTGCCAAGATAGAAGACCTCAAAAAGCACTCCTGCACCATCGAGGAAATGGAAGAATACGAGCCGCATATCGTCCGCGGAAATGTTATTTACGCCGGCGTCGACTATGAGGCTATTCTGCGCGCCGCCGAAAACGATCCGGACGGCTGCGATGTAATCCTCTGGGACGGCGGAAACAATGACTTCCCCTTCTACACCCCCGATCTGATGGTTACCGTCGCGGACCCGCTTCGCCCCGGTCACGAAGTCTCTTACTACCCCGGCGAAGTCACCCTGAGAATGGCAGACGCCGTGGTAATCAACAAAATCGACAGCGCAAATTACAAAGATATCATTACGGTTCGTGAAAATACAAGAAAAGTAAACCCGAAGGCAACGGTTATCGATGCGGCAAGCACCCTTACCGTCGACGACATCTCCGCCATACGCGGCAAGCGCGTTCTCGTCGTGGAAGACGGTCCGACGCTGACCCACGGTGAGATGAAAATCGGCGCCGGCGTCGTCGCGGCGCAGCGTTTCGGCGCGGCAGAGCTTGTAGACCCTCGTCCTTACGCCGTAGGTAAGCTTAAAAACACCTTCCAGATCTATCCGGAAATCGGAACGCTGCTTCCGGCTATGGGATACGGCGACGAGCAGATAAGAGACCTCGCCGCAACGATCGACGCCTGCGACTGCGACAGCGTTATAATCGCAACGCCTATCGACCTTAAGCGCGTCATCGACATCAAAAAGCCCACCGTAAAGGTTGAATATCAGCTCCAGGAAATCGGCAAGCCTGATCTCGGAATGGTAATCGGCGAGTTCTTGAATAAAATCAAATAGTTTCATACGCCGTAATAAAACGGATGGTTATGTTAAACAATCGGGCTCTCTATAACATCGGAGAGCCCTGACTGTTTCATGCATTATTTATAACATAAGGTTTCATTTTCCTATTTATATATCCTAAAAAAGATTAGGAATGACAATCAATTACAGTATAACATTCCAAGGCGGCATATATGATACTATACTTCAGCGGAACTGGCAACACCAAGCTGATTGCGGAAAACCTCGCTATACTGATGAAAGAAAGAATTCACAACATCGAACGGGGAGCGCCGCCCAAAGTCTCCGAGCAGGAAAAGTTAATATTGGCAGCGCCTCTGTATTTTTGGATTCTGCCAAGCTTAGTCTTGTCATATCTGGAACAATATCGGGATTTGCCGCGAAAAGAACTGCATGCGGTCATGACCTGCGGCGGAGCTTTGGGCGCCGGAGCCTCACTCATCAAAAGGCAGCTTCAACGTATCGGTTTTAAAACTGTATTTATTCAATCATTGGTTATGACGACAAACTATATTCCGCTTCATCGGGTGCAAAGCCCCGACATCGCCGCGCAATCGGTCCGGGCAGCATTGGACAGACTTCCGGAAGTTGCGGAAAATATCCGGCAGAAACGCGGCGCTGAATCCTCTCCTTTTTTGGCAGCGGGTCTGCCCATTGCAGAAGGTATATATAACAGCGCCCGCCGCACCAAACATTTTTATGCGACTTCCCGGTGCATTGGCTGCGGTTTGTGTGAAAAAAATTGTCCGCTCGGTGCAATTCAGCTAAAAAACGGCTCACCCGAATGGATAAAACCGCAGTGTACCCTCTGTCTTCGCTGTTTGCACCGCTGTCCGACCGGCGCCGTTGAATACGGCAAGTCCACCGTAGGTAAAGAGAGATATCGTCCCGAAAAGTTTCTTCCGAAAAATCCGCAGGTCAATTCAGACCGGGAAAAGGAGTAATTTCGAAAAATCAATTATCTGTCCTATGTTGTTTCGGCATAAATCAAAAATCGCTGTTAGTATAATAAATCAACCATATGAGGCGGTCATGCAATAATGACGGCTTCATATTTTTATATAATCAGTTTCAAACATACTATGATTTAATTTCTGTTTTTACACATATTGCAGCGCATCATAAAAAACAATACTTCAAACCGCTTGACTGTCAATAAAATCTATGATACAATCGAAAACATAACAGATACAATACAGAACAAACAATAAGCATAAAACCCAATGTAACGAGGTAATCAATGATGCGGCACTCATATGTTATGAAAAAAGTTCCGAAAGCGATTCCGTCGAAGACCTTGCCGGACGGCGCCGTAAACGGCAACGGCGATGTATCGCTGATGATGTCGGGAAATCCCGATTGTCTGCGGATGTATGTTTCAAAGTCGGATTTCTGGAAAGCCGAGGAAGGCGACCGCTTAACCGGAGGCTTGTCACCGCTGGGAATCATCGAGATACGAACGCCGCAGCTTGCTTATTCCGACTATCGTGTCGAGCAGTTTCTCGATAGCGGACGTATCGAAGGGAATTTCGAAGCGGCTCATGTAAAATTGAAACTGAACACCTGTGTGTGCGCCGTCGAAAACACCATACTTATCGAGCTTGAAATATCGCGTCCGGCTTCGTCGTTATCGGCAGAGCTGCTTACGATCGAAAAAAACGGCGCGGTCTGCGAAAAGGTATCTTTGGGCGATACTCAATATATTACAAGGTCGTTCGCGGATCCGGGTTTGGCATTCGAGACTCACGGCATTATGGCAATGCGGGAAATCTCTCGGAAAAGGCTTGAAAAATCTGAATTGATACGCATCGCCGTGACGGTCGGCACCAATCATGACAGCGCGGCTTATAAGCGTAACACTCTCGAACGACTGTCGATTATCGACAATACCGGCTTTGAACGCCTCAAAGAGCTTCACGGAAGATGGTGGAAAAAGTTCTGGCAAAAAAGCGGAATCGAGATTCACGACAAGGAAATCGAGAAAAACTGGTATGCCGGACTGTATATCCTCGCCTGCTGTTCCCGCAATAAAAAATTCCCGCCAGGACTCTGGGGGAATTTCTCGACGGATGACAGCATGGCATGGCACAGCGATTATCATCTCAACTACAATTACGAAGCTCCGTATTACGCGCTTACTTCATCAAATCATATCGAATTGATGGAATGCTACGACGCGCCGCTCGAAGATTTCCTGCCGTATGCAAAAGAATATGCAAGAAAATTTCTCGGCTGCCGCGGTATTTATTTTCCCGTAGGAATCGGACCGCTCGGAATGGACACGTCGAAAATCGATGGCACAAAAGAACACGGCCGCTTATTTTTGGGTCAGAAAAGCAACGCATCATATGCGGCCTGCATAATGGCGATGCGCTGGTACGGCACGAGAGACGAAGTTTACGCCGAAGAACACGCCTATCCTTTCATGCGCGAACTTGCCTTTTTCTGGGAAGACTATCTTTCATATGAAGACGGCAGGTACGTAACGCGCAACGACGCGATACACGAAGTCGAATACTATTCCGACACGGAATTTATGCCCAAGCGCCATGACGAAGTCAATCCCATTATATCGATAGGCATGATAAAAATGGTGATGAGAGCTTTGCTCGACATGCAGAGCGTGCTCGGATTTGATCCGGAATATACTGCCAAATGGAAAGATATACTCGAAAACGTCGGATCTGTTCTGACATTCGAAGAAAACGGCAAACATTATCTTCGCGCAACCGAAGAAGGAATGCTCTTCACCGGACTAGTTCTGCAGTATATGTATCCGGCGGGCGAGATCGGCTCGCTCTCCGATAAACATCTCCTTGACGCCGCATATAACAGTTTTGTCAGAACCGACGCATGGGAAAACGACAATCTGTTTTGTTCATATTACCCGCAGGCGGCGCGCCTGGGCGTCGACCCTGATTTAATCATTGAAAAGATGAAAGAATGTATCCATAACCGCGAACTCGGAAACGGCTTATATTCATTCGGCGGAGGAGGTATCGAAAACAACTCGGCCGTGCCGGCCTGCATAAACGAAATGCTTATGCAGAGCTACGAAGGCGTGCTCAGACTTTTCCCGAACTGGAACCTAAAAAACGACGCTTCATTCTTCGGTTTTCGCGCAAACGGAGCTTTTATCGTCAGCGCAAAGCTGAAAGACGGCGTTGTCAATGCCGAAATACTGTCGGAAAAAGGCGGGGAATTGATAATCGAAAAACCGCAGGGCGGCGATTATTACATCGAAAAACATTCGCGGGTTATTGAATTTAAAGACGGCAGGATAAAGCTCAATACATCTAAAGGCGAAATAATTGTAATAAAAAACAAATGAAAGGGTGACAAAGGTAATTAGAAAATAAAGGATCAGAATAAAATATTTTAAAAACCCGGGGATTATCATTATTACTGTTGACTGCCGAATATAATTATGTTATAATTCTTATAGAAAAACAATTATCAGGTTGTCAGATTTTAATCAATGAAGTCATCAATCATTAAAATGGAGGCAATTATGAAAAAGTTAATTCTGTTTCTCGTTGCTGCCGTCCTGGTCGTTATGACTCTGCCCGTTGCAGCTCATGACGAAGTAACCTATGCGGAATGGGGTACTCCCAAGATCGACGCCGTGAAAGAAGATGTCTGGAACGACGCGCAGTCTATTGTCGTCGCCGACGAGGCTTACGGCGATGCTTCAACGCTCGGACAGCAGTCGACAGCCGTCGTATATTCACTTTGGGACGGAGAATTCGTTTACTTCTATGCAATAGTCACCGACCCCACCGTTGACGCGGTTATCAGAGACGACGCATGGAACCAGGACGCCGTCGGTTTTATGGTCGACTTCGGATATGTGCGTGAGCCGGAAGTTTCCTTCCGCGATCTCGGCGATGACTCCTACGCAGGTTACGTAAACGTTCCCGCAGTCGACGGCGACGCTAATTATCCCGAAGAGCCGACTGTATTCGGTGTCGCCGGATATGCTGAAAAAGTATCCAGCTACTGCCGTGTTACCGCTACCGGTTATGAAATCGAGATAGCCATTCCATTGCTCTACAAGAATTATGTGCCGGGCGACAAGATCGGTTACGAAATCTTCCTGAACAACGCCATCGGCGAAGGCGACCGTTACGGTTTCTCGGTATGGAACAATCAGGGTGACGGCGCAGGCGGCAACTCCTGGCAGTATTCCTACAACATGGGAACGCTTATCTTCAACCCGAAACTGGAACCGGTTGTCGAAGAAGCGCCCGCGCCGGCTGAGGAAGCCGCGCCGGTCGCAGAAGCCGCACCGGCAGCCGCACCGGCAGCCGCAGCCGCCGCTCCTCAGACCTCCGACTTCGGTATAATCGCCGTTGTCGCATCTGTAGTCTCCCTCGCAGGCTGCGCAGTTTCCAAAAAGCGCAGATAAATAAACCAAAGCCATAAACTGTGACTTCTGACATTTTAACTCTGAAAACCCGATAATCCATTACCCGACTTTTTAACGATGTAATAATAAAAAAGCAGACGATATGCGGAGAACTTCTCGATACCGTCTGTTTTTTTATGTTTTATCATGTATGAAAAAATCGTAGTTGTCAGGTTACAATGCTATTCCGGCGGCATGAGCGCCGCTTGAGCCGCCGTTTTTATCGGTGAAAGCGAAAGAATAAAACTTTCCGTCAATATCGAATTTCACGCGGACGGGCTTGCCGTTTAACGAAGACACATCAACTCCGAGGTCGATGTCGGTTGAATTGCAGTTAAATTCTTTTGACGAGGCAATGACCGAGCCGTTATCGTCAAGAAGAGCCGCTCTGATCTTGCCGTCTATATTTGCATGCAGCGAAGTTTTGCCGTCAAAAACGATTCTGCGCGTCAGAAGCGAGCCTTCGCCGTTCATTGAAACGAAACCGTCGCGGCGGAGTTTTGCCAGTCCCGTCGCGCCGTTGCGGTAAATTCCGTTTGTAAACCAGTTCTGATTAATGTAATTCTCGTCGCCGCCGAAGCCTGCGTAATAAATCCAGAGCTCGTCTCCGTGAATAATCGCAACGCCGCCCACCGACTGAACATAACCTCTGTCCCACGCGCCTTTGTAAAGGGAAGCGTTGATTATGCTTTCGCGGCAGGGACGGGTAAAGTGAAAACCGTCGCGGCTGTACATCGGGATAAGCTCGGTGATTTTCGGCACTCCGCGGCTTTCGCATACATCGTTTTCGGGTCCGTACATTATCTGAAACATACCGAGCATTATACTCTCGTAGCCTACGGCGTCAACATTGTAAAGCTGAGGTTTGAATCCGATGTACGGGTTCGGCAGGTCATCCTTACCGCACGACAGCCACCTGACTTTTTCTTCCGGTTTCCATATCGCGCCTTTGAGGTAATCGTCACATTCGCGATAGCTTCTCGAACGGTCATGCCAGCCGTCGCGTATGCTGTATACCCACTTTTTGCGGAAAGGATTGTAAAACATCGTGCTTCTGTCGTAAACATCGCCGGTAAAAGTAAAGTTTTCCCAGTGTATGCCGTCGGGCGAAGTCGCGGCTATTCCGGGGTAGTTGCCGCCGGGATTTCGCAGAAACAGCTTGTATCGCTGACTTTTATCGGCGGTATCGTAATCGATAAAGACCGTCGTTGAGTCGGGGCGAAGATAGTTAACGTCCCCCGACATCTTCCCAAGCTCAAAGCCGTCATAAGTCAGGATTTTGTTCGTTCCCTTTTCAATGTCAAGCTCGGGACGCTCCCAGTTTATGCCGTCTTTTGACACCGCATAAGCCATCTGATGAAGCCAGCCCGCTTCATACCACATTTTGAATATCTTATCATCCTCATCGTACCATACGCCGCCGCTTTTCGGGCAGGCAACCGGGGATACGTGTATTTCCCATTCGGTTTCGGCATGAAGCACGGGATTTCCCTCATACTTCACTGCTTTGTGATATTCCGGCAAAAGGTCGGTCTTCTCGATGAGGAAATCATCAACGAACAGCTGACGCCCGACGCTGACATCAATCAGTTCGGGCGGATTTTTGAGATAAGGCGCTTCCGAGTTCGGCTGTTCGTCGAGAGGGAAATTGTCGGGCAGAATTATCCCGTTGTAAAGCTTTTCCATTTCAATAAACCCCTTTCAAAGACACAATGAATATACAGGCTGAGAATCTGGCAGAAATATCA
>DUUJ01000108.1 GCA_012841635.1 Clostridiales bacterium
ACACAAGCAGCACGATATCCGCGCCTTTGGCGAGCGGCGAGTCCTCGTTTTCCGTCACGACGATAATCTTCGCGCCCCGGCTGCGGGCGATTTCCTGAATCGGCAGCAGCTCCTGCGTCCTGCCGCCGCGGGAGGCGATAACCATCACCGACGACGCCGAAACAAAGCCCATCTCGCCGTGGGTGGCGTCGTTGGTCGAGATGAAGCGGGCGGGAATCTCGGCGCAGTTGAGCAGATGTACGAAATGATCGAGCACATATCCCGAATGTCCGCAGCCGGACGCGGCGACGGTGGAGCAGGACATCAGCGCCGACACGGCGGCGTCAAACGCCTCCGGGCATACGCGGCCGTAAGCTTTATGCAAAGCGTCCGCCTCGATGGCAACGGCCTCCGCCAGAACGGGCACGCGAATTTTATCAACTTTATTCATATAATTCACCTCAAAAGCCAAAGACGAGCCGGAAAAATATACGGTTTTTCAAAGCCGCCTGTCCGGTTCGCCGATGTTTAATTTATTATACATCAGAAAAAACACCGATAATCACTTAACCAGCCGGCGGCGATGTTTCGACACAGTCGAAACTCGCGGCTGACACATAGTGTCAGCCAAAGTCAGCCGCCAAGAGTCGCCGTCACTCACCATATATCCGCCGTGATAAATTTATTGTATAATAAATTTATCACACATTTAACTCTTCGCCGAAGTCGAGCAGGTCCGACAGAATATAGTTCGACACATACATCCCCGCGGGAGTCAGCCGCCATGAATCGTTTTCCCGCACCATATACCCCCCGCGCAGCAGCCGCAGAAGGTCGACCTGATAGCGGTCGGCGAAGCTCTCGCCGAACCGGGCGAGATAGTCGCTGTCGGAAATCCCCTCGGCGAGCCGCAGCCGGAGCATGATATATTCCTGCCGCACGTCCTCGTCCGAGTCGTATTCGTCCTCGTCGTAAAGCGGCTTCAGATTGCCGTCGGCGCGCATGATATTGATGTAGCTGTCGATATCCCGAGCTATCCGTGTCCGCCGCCTGCCGTAAAAGGACGCCGCGGCGGCGCCGAAGCCGAGATACTCCCCGCCTCTCCAGTACCGGAGATTATGCCGGCTCTCCCGTCCCGGACGCGCGAAATTGGATATCTCATACTGCGGATATCCCGCCGAGCCGAGATAATCGACCGCCGAGATGTACATTTCATACATCTGATCGTCGGAGGGCAGAATTAGCTGATCCCTTACCGCCTCAAACGGAGTTCCCGGCTCGACCGCAAGACCGTAAAGCGAGATATGCTCCGGTCTGAGCGAGATTATGTCGTCCAGCGACGCGAAAAAGCTTTCCATCGTCTGCTGCGGAATGCCGTACATCAAATCAAGCGAGATGTTGTCAAACCCCGCCTCGCGGAGCAGCCCGAACGACGAGCGGACATCCGAAAATTTGTGTATCCGCCCGAGCGCGGCAAGCTCCTCGTCCTGCGACGACTGCGCCCCCATCGAAACGCGGCTTATCCCCGCCGCCTTCAGCGCCGAAAGCTCCCGCCGCGTGAACCGCTCGACGGTTCCCGGATTTGCTTCAAGCGTGATCTCCGCGTCGACCGGGACTTTGAAATTGTCGCAGAGACAGTCAAGCAGATCCAAAAGCTGCCTCTGGCTGAGCATGGTCGGAGTTCCGCCGCCGATATACGCCGAATCGACCAGGCAGTCGGAAACCCGCTTGCCTTCATCCTCCATCTGGAGCATCAGCGCGTCGCAATAGTCATCTATCAGCCGCACCCGCCCGCTCGTCGAAGCCGCCGGGCAGGGAATCGAATAAAAATCGCAGTACCCGCACTTGGAAGCGCAGAAGGGAATATGCATATAAACCCCTATCTGCCGCCTGATCCCTCTGTAAGCGCGCTTACGTTTTAAAAAACACATTTTGATTGTTATTTATATGGGGACTTCGTCCC
>DUUJ01000109.1 GCA_012841635.1 Clostridiales bacterium
GGTTTTCCGCGCGGCGGGAAAATTCTTTTCGGCGTTGTTTACTTAATCTCCTTCACTCACAACAGCCGCGAGCTTCTTGGATTTTCGAAGGTCAGCGTAAAGCCTTGCTCTGCCATTTCCCGGCCGGTGATGCGGAGAATCTCGCCGCTGTCTTCGTCCGTCAGCTCGCAGACGGCGTCTTCCTTTATATACGGCAGCGCGAAAGCGCCGATTCCTTGCACCTTCCCCGGCGGAAGGCAAGCAGGACGCCTTCGCTCTTTTCCTCATCAAAGAAGCTGTATGCGGTGAAGTCGCTCGTTTCGCCCTCGGTATGCCATCGGGTCAGAACATAGAAATCACAAAGCAGATAGGGAGAAAGGCGCTTCCATTCCTTAAGGCCGGTTCGATAAAAAGGCGCTTTTTTCGGCTTCTCCGTTTCTTGTTATTATCAAAACGGCGGATTATTTCTCTGTTTCCGGCGGAGAATCATCCTGCGCTGTCGGCGGGGCGTTTTTGATGTCAACGCCGCAGCTGCCCCTCCTGTATGAAAAAAATCCCCAAAAAAGCATAAAGGCCGAAACGGCAAACGCGGCAACGGCTATTCCCAATTGATCAAGAAAAGCAAAAGCCGACACAAACGCTATCGCCGCCATTATCCAATGCATCACATAGCACTTACATCTTTTTTTCATCGTTTGCCTCCCTCATATATTTTCCATGCAATAATTCAATACGAATTTGTCTCGGCCATTTCCCATGCTTTTACCGAAATAAACCCGGCGTTGTCGGCGGCGGCGGAAACGGATGTCGCTTTAGCCGGATTTGTGGGATAAACTCTGCGGCAGATTGCCTGACGCTCGTTTGCGTATACTTCGACCACCGATTTGTCGACGAATATATCAAGCGACAGTTTTTCGCCCTTTTTAAGCGCGAACGGGGCCGATTCCTTAACTTTTCTTCCGGCAAAGCCGCTTTCGGACGCATCCATGACAAGCGCTTTTTCGTCGGCATCGTAATATATCAGCGTTTTTTCACCGTTTTCGTCGTCTTCCCTGACCGCAAATCCCGCTTTGCCGGCTTTTACTTCGATTTCCGCTTTTATCCTGAAAGATTCGCCGTTTTTTACATCGATTTTCTTTGTTCCGGAAATTTCGCCGATATCAAATGATTGACCGTTAATCTGCAGCCGATCGAGTTCGGACGCGGGAGACATGTGAAGTTCATCGTCTTCGACCCATAAGCACCGCGGGAATGAGTAAACTCCCGTCCAGCCGAATTTATTGAAATCGTCGTCGATATTGTCGAGCAGCCAATACCAGCAGATATGGCGATTGCGATCGTCGATCAGGGCTTCCGGCGCGAAGCAGGTGTTGTCGACCCATGAGAAGCGGCCGTGTTTTTCCGGTTTGAAAGTCAGGTTGTCGTCGGACAGTTTGCCCAGATAATACTGAGCGCCTTTGTTATGGGCGATGAAAACCTGTATATAGGTATCGGTCAGCTTTCCGTCCTCTCCGGCGTCGGGAGCCGGCAGGAATGACGGGCACATATCGTCCTCGCTGTCGTCCGGCCAGTCTCCGTCTTTCGGGTTGCCGGAATAAAAACGGCTGACGAAGGACCATGTCTTGAGGTCATCCGAGCGGAAAAGATCTACCCAGTCGCCGCGGTATTTCGGATCTGAGCCGGGGCTGCGCCCCCATTCGTTCAGCACGCAGAGATTTCCGGTCTGCATATAGTAAACGCCGTCTATCTTCCAGATATTGCTCGGATCGGCGCAGGAGATGTGCTCTCCGTCTATATCCACGGTTCCCCACGGGCTGCGGTTTCCGTTTATCGCTATCGGTTCGATCCGCGTCCAATCCTCATAAGGCGGTTTTGAATAAGCAATCGCTATGCCGCCGTTGTCTTTTGCGAAATCCTTTGACGGGAATTTCCAGAAGGTAAGGTAAGCCGTGCCGTCGTCGTCTACAAAGGCTCCGCCGGAGAAACAGCCGCTGTCGCCCTCATGAACGCCGATTGCGTCTTTATGCTGCCGCCAGTGAAGCAGGTCGACGGAAGTCATATGTCCCCAGTTGAATCTGCCGTCTTCGGAGATGCGGTAAAGATACATCAGATGGTACCTTCCGTCGGCATAAAAAGCGCCGTTCGGGTCTCCGGGGCGGCCGTCGCCGACCGGTATCGCGAAATGATATCCGGGGCGGTATCGGTCGTTTGCGAGTTTCTGAATATATTCTCTTATCTGCGAGCTTTTTGTGTATGCTTTGTTTTCCATTACAGTTACTCCTTTTGGTTTAAAAGTTCGGCGTTTAATTCAGACCATCTTCTCTCCGTTCATCAGAAAGCCATTTTCAAGAATTTCAACGATCGGGAAATCATCGGGGCTGAAATTATCGCTGAGTATCGGGCTGGGGATATTGATGTAATGTATGTTGTTCAGCACAAAGCGGCGGGAGGAATGGAAATGTCCCTGAAAAACCGCTTCGACGCAGCCGGCGGATTCCATTATCGAGCGCACTTCTTCTTTGTTTGTAACCTGATACCAGTCGGCATATTCGTATTCGGGGTCGAAATATAGGTTGTAATGGCAGAAAACGAAGGTTCTCATTTTGTCGGAGAGCTTTGCTTTCAGCCATTCAACCTGGTCGTCGGAAATTTTTCCGAATCGCCAGTCAAAATTGTCTTCGCTGAAATGCGTGCCGTCAGGGTTGAAACACGAATCGAGTATCAGAAAACGGCTGCCGCGCAGGTCGAAACCGTAATAGGTGCGGTCGGTCTGCTGAATTTCCATCATATCCGAAAGAGAAAGCTGCTGGAAATCGTGGTTGCCGTGCGAAAGGTGGACGGGTATCCCGTATTTACTCCAAGCCGTCAGCATATTTTTCAGCTGAGCATACTGCCCGGCGGCGTTTTCGGCAGGCTGAATATTATCTCCCAGAGATACGGCAAAGTCGGCTTTTTCCGACGCGAAACGCGCCATTCCTTTCATTGAGTCATCAAAAGCGCGGCTGCTGTTTCCGCGCTGCTCCGCGCCGGGAAGCGAATAATGAAGATCGGAGAATAATCCGAATTTAATCATAAATACCTCTTGTCTGTTTCGCCGTGATTGTCTGTGTTGAAATATCTGCTCCCATCCGTTTATTCAAAACGATTATATCATATCGGTCCTTTATTTTCAATAGATATATTGCGGTTATTTTTTGTCGGGGACGGATTTTTATTGATTTCGAATACTTAAATCAGGCTCAAAACGACCTTGGTAGGTAAAATCAACTAAAAAAGCAGGATAACCACAAGATTCATCCTGCTTTTTCGTTGGTTTCCCGCGCCGGGTTTGAATCAGCGGCGCGCTGATCAAGTTCTGATTTTATTTTGCCATATATCGCCTTGTCGACGGTAATTTCGGCGCAAACACCATGTGATATCTGCAATTCCGTTTTGTATGAGTTAAACTTGTCGTATCGGAAAATTACTTTCTGAACGCTCTGTCAACCTTGTTGAAGGCATCGGCAGCCTGCCGGATATCCTCGTCCGTCCAGCTCTCGTTGAGGTAAAGATTGAAGCAGATATCCATGACGGCTTTTGCGTTGGGTATGTCGAAGTCACGGTTATTGCCGCCTTTGTATTCCGGGGAGGTCCAGGGGAAGCCTTTGGTGCCGAATGCGCGGCGCTCGACAAACCATGTCATGAGGGAAGGCAGCGCTCCTCTGTAGGCGGGGTTTATCGGCAGTCCTTCCGCTATGCAGGCGTTGGCGAACTCGTCCTTGGTGCAGCTCATGCCTTCGCCGTTGAAGGTGAGGCGCAGGAACCATACGACGGACTCGGCGCCGTCAACAAGCTTCGGAAGCTCAACCGACGGGGGAAGGAGCTTGCCCAGCTTTTCTGCCGCGGCTCTTCTGGCGGCGCCGAAGCTTTCAACTTTCTTTAGCTGCTCTCTTCCGATGGACGCACCGAGTTCGTCGAGGTTGCAGTTGACTGCGGCTATCCAGTTTGTGGAGCCGGCGGGAAGACCGAAAGGCTTGCCTCTGTCGGCGACGCCGCGCACCTTATAGTAGTCCTCCTCGGACTTTGTGAATACGATACCGCCCTGACCGCCGGTATTGAAGTGTTTGCCGTACATGGTGGAGAAGGCTCCGAATCGGCCGAAGGTGCCGACGGGCTGTCCGTCCACTCTGGCGAAATGCGACTGGGCGCAGTCCTCGATTACCGGGATGTTGTGCTTGTCGGCGACAGCCATTATCTTCCTGATGTCGGCAGGTTCGCCGGCGATATGGGCAATAATGATTGCGGCCGTAAGGGGGGTGATAAGTTTTTCGATCTCTTCGGGACTGACGTTGTAGGTTCCGGGCGTTACATCGGCCACCACGGGGATGCAGCAGCACATCAGGATGGGCATCATTCCGCCGGGATCGGTGACGGCGCCTACAATAACTTCGGAAAAAGGCTCGGGATTTATCGCTCTGAGAGCTACATAGACGGAGTTTGTGCCGCCGTTTACGCCGTCGGCATAGCCGCCGCCCATCTTCTCGGCGAACTCCTTGCAGAGAGCTTCCTCTTCGGGTCCGTTGTAGCCTATGTTGGTGCCTGCGGCAATAGCTTCGTCAAAGAGCCTCATGACGGCATTCTTTTCCTTGGCGTCCATTGCGAAACGATTGGGAAACGGCTTCTTTACAGCCTTTTCCCCGCCGTTAATTGCGAGTGTTTCCATTTTATGTATATCCTTTCAAGAAAATTTCCGGCATCTTTTAATTATTATACCATTTTGTGTCCGTGAAATCAACCTCATTTCAGCTTTTATCTTCTCATGTTTCGCTGTTCTGTATCATGGCGGCGGCGTGGCCGACAATGATATCGTCTGTTTCCGGAACAAAAGGTCCCGTCATGCCGGAGTCGAGGAAGGTTTCCGCCTCATATCCCCCCTGGAGCAGAGCTTTCCTGTCGGGGATATAGCAGAGAGAGTAGTCGGCGTACGCGCAGGTGATTACCGGGAACGGAAACAGCGACTTAATCCTCTTGCCTATCGCGGATAAAACCTCGCAGGGAAGCGTTATCATAAAAAAGTCGGGAGCAAATCTGATACAGGTCATACGGAACGGCATGTATGGCTTAAGCTCTCCCCGGTCCATCTTTTTAAGGGCTGCGGCGGCGCTGATTCTCCTGTATTGCGGCTCTTTTTCGTCATTCGCGGTTTTCTCCCACCAGCTTCTGGGATAGTATTCTGAGTGAAGCCGTATTTCATCAGCCTTGATTGATGGATTTTCCCTCAACACATGGTGCGGCTCGGAACCGAGGGTTGTAAGGATGTCTTTGTACAGAGGTTTTGATCCCTGATACATCTCATCGGTGTCAAGGCTTACGAATACCCCGTCCCTTCCGCTGCTGCGAGGCTTTATGTCAGCTCCGCAGCCCTGGAGAAAGATAATCTCAGCATCGGGGAAATCGTGTTTAAGCATTTCCCTGACCGCTCCCGGATAGTCGGCGGTTATCATTAAGTTGCTTGAGCCGCAGCTTGTCGGATGGCAGGCGTAGCTCCAGACAATGGCGCGGACGGCGCCGCCCTCGTCGCGCAGCTGCATTACTTCGAGATCGGTGTCTCTTGCCTTGTCGCAGTCGTAGGGTTTCCACAATACTCCGCCCTCGGGAGTGGGGTGCCTTCTGCTTACTCCGAAGCGGCTTTGCCCTCTGTGACAGCTGAGGCTGCCGTTAAACATGCTCCCGAGGCAGGCTTCCGTTACAGCGATTGTTTTCTCTCTTACAAGGCGGAGGCATTTTTTGTTGACCTCCGATCTCTCCGCGTCGTTGTATACCGCGGAACCGAGGGTTATTTCTCCGTCTGCCGCGTTTATCCCAACGGCTCCGTGGGTATGTGAATAGAAAAAGACGATAGAATCGCCGTCAATGCCGAAGCGCTCCGACAGCTCCGTTCTCATTTTCTCGGAAAAGGCGATGTCGCCATACAGAAGGTCATATGACAGCAGTAGGAGGGGACGTTCTTCGCCTATAAGCAGAGCCGTTACGTATAAATCATCGTTGACTCCGATGCTTTTTCCTGTCCTGGCGGCAAATCCCATCTGCCAAACCGGGAAAGGCATTGTGATTTTTTCACTCTTTACGGCGTATTTCATGGCGCTTACACTCCTTTCGGTTTATTATATGTCAATTATATACTTAAATATCTATATTGTCAACAACTCTGACAAAAAACAGAGAAAAGTAAAATATTTAAAATAAAATATCCTGCGTTTACTGCTTGAAAATCATACAAAGCATGATATAATATAAGTATGTACAGTTAACGGCAAGATGAATGCAAAATTCTGCCGAATAACGGGAGGACAATAATGATCACAATAAAATACGCCGCCGCCGACTTCATACGCGAGCCGCTGTTAAATCCCTTCGGCTTCAAAGGAGGTCTTGTCAGCGAGCTGTGGCAAAGCGCGGTTCGCCTTGAAAGCAGTTCATATAAAAGCCTCGGGCTGGGTATTCAGAGCGTGCTGTGGTCCGACGCGAAGGTGTTCGCGGAGAACTGCCCCGCCGGAGGCAACGCCGTAATGTTCGCCATGACCTGTCATGCCGCGAAGCTTCTGAAGGGAATGACTTTTGAGAATCCGGAGGAACTCCTTGACAGACTTCTGCCCCCTGTGCTGGAGTACGGGAAACTGATTGCCGATTGCCCGTCAATGCGCATGACTTTTGCCCTTAACGCTCTTGTGCCGGTCGATCTGGCGGCATGGGTGCTCTATGCAAGGGAGAACAAATATGACGGCTTTGACGATATAATCCCCGGATATGCCCGCGGCGCTATGAAGCGCCGCCACGGCGAGCTGTCGAAAATCCCGCTTATCACCTACGGTCTCGGGCGAGAAGACATCGAAAAGATACTCTCCGACGGCAGCTTTGTGCTGAAAATAAAAATAGGCTCCGACCCGGAGGGGGACGGAGACGCAAATAAGATGCTTTCCTGGGACAAAAGCCGTTTGAGCCTTATCCATGAGCTGGCGGACAGATACTCAACGGAACACACCGACAGCGGAAAAATCGCATATTATCTCGACGCCAACGGACGGTATCCCGACAAGGATACGCTGATGCGGCTTCTTGACTACGCGGATAAAGTCGGCGCGCTTGACAGGATTGCGCTCCTTGAAGAGCCTTTTGATGAATCAAACGAGGTTGACGTTCACGACATCCCTCTCAGGATTGCCGCAGACGAGAGCGCTCACTGCGCCGCCGACGCGGTGCGCCGCATAGAGCTGGGCTACGGCGCTATCGCTCTTAAGCCCATCGCAAAAACTCTGAGCATGTCTTTTCGGATCCTGAATGAGGCTTACAAAAGAAATATTCCCTGCTTCTGCGCAGATCTCACCGTTACTCCGATTATGCTTGAGTGGAATAAAAATTTCGCTTCAAGGCTCGCACCCTTGCCGGGGCTTCGCACCGGCGTTGTGGAGTCAAACGGCGACCAAAACTATGTCCGCTGGGAGGAGCTGTGCTCTTATCATCCGCTTAAGGGCGCAGGTTATATTAACCCCGTTGGAGGAGCCTTCCGTCTCGGCGATGAGTTTTACCGCGACAGCGGCGGCATATTCCTTGACAGCGAATACTACAACTCTCTGTTTCGGTAAAATCCGGCCGGTATTCCGTTATGCAATTCCTTCGGAATTATTTTATCAAGGTGCAGACGGGATTACAGATAATCGATATGTTTTTGATTGAAAGGATGGTATTTAAGTGAAAATCGCGATGATTATGTCGAAAAGCGCCCGCAAAAGAGTAATATCCCAAAAGGCTATGGATCGTTTTTCCCTGTTCGGTGAGGTTATAGTGAACGACACGGAGGACACTTCCCCGGAACAGGTAAAAAAAGTGATAGAAGGAGCGGATATCGCCGTTACCTCCTGGGGCAATACAAATCTCACCGGAGATATCCTCGACTGCGCTCCCGGCCTTAAGCTTGTAGTACACGCCGCGGGCAGCATAAAGCCGATTGTTTCGGATGAGCTTTGGGAAAGAGGCATACGTGTAACAGGCTCCCCGAAACCTTTGGGCGAAGGAGTGGCAGAGACGGCTCTGGGGCTTACCATCACCGCTTCGAAAAACGTTTTTGCCCTGTCGAAGAACATCGCGGGCGGCGGCTGGAGCGAGGGAAAGGAGAATATCCGGGAACTTTTTGATCTTACCGTGGGAGTGATCGGCGCCGGATGGGCAGGAAAACATTACATCCGTCTGTTGAACAATTTCAGCGTGGATATCCTCATGTATGACCCCTTTGTTTCAAAAGAAACGGCAAATGCGCTCGGAGCGGAAAAGGCGGAATTCGAGGAAGTCCTGAAAAAGAGCGATATCCTCTCGATTCACGCCCCATCGATTCCCGAAACATATCATATGATAAATACGGACACATTGAAGCTCATGAAAAGGGACGCGGTGCTGATCAACACCGCCAGAGGATCGATTATCGACGAGAAGGCGCTTTACGATCATATGGCTGCGGGAGGACTTAAGTACGCCTGCCTTGATGTGACCGACCCGGAGCCTCCCGCGCCGGATCATCCTCTGAGAAGCCTTCCCAACGTGATATTTACGCCTCACCTTGCGGGACTTGCCGCCAACGGCTTACAAAAAATAGGGATTCATGCCGCTCGGGAGATTGAAAAATTCCTCAAAGGAGAAAAGCCGGACTGCGAAGTTACCCGGGAAATGCTCGCCACCATGGCGTAATTGTTTGATTTTTAAACATAAATCGGGTTTTTCGAGCCGTCGGGAAAGCAAATATGATAAAGCCCGATAAGGTCCCGTCTTTATTTAGGTAACATCATTGCGCTATTTCGGCGGCGAGCAGCTCCTCCGCCATATGCATGGAGAGGGCTGCGTCTTCGATGGTACAAAGCGGTTCGCGGCAGTCCCGCAGCGCCGCGACGAAATCCTCATTCTCTGATTTATAGCCGTAATATTCGTAATACTCACGTCCGCCTGCAAGGGCAATGCCGTCCAGCTTTATTATGCCGGGGAGAGTATATCCTGACGCCGCGCGGGAATATATGCTGCCCGACGCGGCGGTGAGAATGGTCGCCTCGCAGACCTGTTCGGCGAAGCCGAGACTGATGTAGGCAGACGCCGAGGAACCGTGAACCTCGAAGGTATGGACCCGGCTGGCAGTCTGATAATTTGCCCTTAGAGTACCCGCCACGCCGTTGTCCATGGCGAATACGCTGAGCCACGAGTTGGTCACCGGCGAGTTTATGGCGCGGGAGACGGTTGCCGCCTTCGCAAGTTTTGCGCCGCCGGAAAGCCAGCGCACTAAATCCACCGCGTGAATTATATCCGACACATAGGCATCCATGTAGTGCCAGCTTGCAGCGATGTCGCTGTGCTTGATGA
>DUUJ01000110.1 GCA_012841635.1 Clostridiales bacterium
GGGACGGTTCGGTTGCAACAACCACCGGGGAGACTGATAAAAAAACAATAAGCACAAGTTATGTTGTATCACAGAGCGCGATCGATCAATACGGTACTTTCGGAGCCGTCTGTACCATCTACGATTCTTCGGGTCAGTCGGTCGTTTCAAATAAAGCGACGGTGGAGGGCAGAATCTATACTCTGTATATCACTGAGCAGCCCAAGAGCGCGGTGCTTCGTGACGAATGGGATTATTTCGATTTCACCGTCAAGATTGCAGGCGGCAAGGCGCCGTATACTTACGAGTGGAGTTACCGGTACGGAGCCCAGCCGTTTGAAAGCGAAACATACACATCAAACGATAAAACCCACACCGTTACCTTGCTGGTGGATATGCAGTCGCTTGTCTATTACTACGGCGTATTTACCGTTTTCTGCAAAATAACCGATTCATCGGGTCAGGTCGTAACATCAGACTCGGCGACGGTCACCGATGCCCCGCCTTTGAAAGTTACGGAACATCCCAGGAGTTCGACACTGGGCGATGACGAATTTAGCTTTTTCGGATTCCGCGTTACGGTTTCCGGCGGATCCGGTCCGTATACTTATGAATGGTATTACTGCTACGACGGAGAAGCATGGGACATCGAACCTCATGAATCGTTTTCAAAAACCGACGAAATTGATTTACTAGTAGAAAAAAGGAATCTCTATGACCATGAACCGTTCACCGTATTTTGCCAAATTTCCGACAGTTCGGGTCAGGTCGTAAGATCTGATGAAGCATATGTAAGATTCTGATCCGATAAACGGCGATGCCCGCCGCCCGGAGAACCGACATTAGGATAAATACCGAACGATAAACTGCGGAGCTGCAGCAAAATTTGAGTTTTGCCGCAGCTCCGGTTTTTTATATTGTTTTTAATCGATTAATTGTGTCGGTTGTGCTTTCGCGGAATATCTCATTCTTTCCCGTCGGCGATAAGGTTAGGCACTTCGAGCGCGGTCGAGACGGAATATTTTGCAATCTCCTCCGCCGTGACTTCGCGGCCGAGGCGGTTCGAGATGTAAATTCCCTCCTGAACGAGCTGGGTCTGAAGGCCGATTTCCCTCGTCGGCAAAAGTTCGCATTTGCCCTGCAGCGCGGCTACGAGGTGTACCTGGCTGTTGTCATACATCGCCATCTCCGGATAAACGGTGTGGTTGAGATAATCGAACTGCGAAAGGTCGAAGGTGGTGTCAGACTGAATGTCTTCCATAGCTGAATGGAAGGTGAGCGGGGATATCGAAAGTCCGCCCTTCGAGCCGCAGATTATGCTTGACGGGAAGGGACGCGCGTAAATCGCCCAGCTCTCGAGGATATCCATCGTAAGGCCGCCTTCGTATGTCGCGTATCCGGTGCCGAGCTCCTCGACGTCATATCCGGAAATCTCACGGCGCTTTTCATCCATCGGCAGTTTTGCATAGGTGCGGCCGCAGACTCTTTCAAGCTTCGGGATGCCGGTGAGCCAGAGCAGCTGGCTGATGTGGTAAACGCCCATATCAAAGAGGGCGCCGCCGCCGGCGGTCTTGCTGTTTACGAATTCCTTGCGCGCGTATCCGTCAACATAAGGACGGCCGCGGCGGCGGAATCCGTAGCTGCGCATGTGGTATATCTCGCCGAGCATGCCGGCGTCGATGAAGCGCTTGGCGGCTTTCGCATCGTTCGAGTAGATCTGGGCGAGCTGAATGTGCAGCTTGCGTCCGGTGCGGACGGAGCAGTCGTACATCGCCTTGGCGTCGAAATAGGAGCCTGCCATCGGCTTTTCGCAGTAGACGTCCTTTCCCGCTTCCATCGCGGCTATCGCGACCGGGGCGTGCCAGTTGTTGTGAAGGCAGATGTCGATCAGGTCGATATCCGGATTTGCGAGCATATTGCCGATGTTCGTGTATCTTTTCTTAATGTTGAATCTGTCGGCGACGTCTTTCAGCCGGTCCGGCAGAATTTCGCAGACCGCCACGACTTCGGCGTCGGGTGTCTGATCACGGTAGCAGGCAAGATGGCTTTCTCCGATAATGCCGCAGCCGATAAGTCCGATTCTTATTTTTCCCATTTTCTTACCTCATTTCATTTGATACGTTCGGTTATGGTCCGATATGATGATAACACATTCCGCATAATTTTGCAAGAGTATAAAGCGATTTTCCGCCGGAATATTTTAATTCTCCCGCCGAGGTTGACATTTCGCCGTCTTCGTTGTATAATAAGAGTGATAACTTTTGAAAGGACAAACATGAATGCCCCGATATAAAGCTGTTATTTTCGATCTCGACGGCACCCTCTGCTATACCCTCGATGACCTTGCAATCTCGATGAACACTATGCTCGGCATACTCGGTCATAAGAAAAACACGACGGAGGAACTGCTGCAGAATATAAACCACGGCGCGCGCACCTTTGTTCTGAAGTCGCTGCCGGAAGGAATCGAAGACGCTTCCCCCGAATTTGAAACCGCTTTCGCGCTGTATGACGCGCTTTATTATCTTCACTGCGCCGACAATGTCCGGTTTTACGACGGCATGGAGGAGACGATTTTCCGTCTTAAAGACGCGGGAATAAAGCTCTTCGTTCACACGAACAAGCAGAACGCCCCGTCGCATAAGATACTCACACACCTTCTGCCGGAAGGAACCTTCGATATGATCATCGGCGCCGGCATCTTCAATGTTAAGCCGGATCCGGAAGCGTCGCTGCATATCGCCGATCAGTTCGGACTTTCCCCCGAAGAAGTGGTTTTCTGCGGCGACAGCGACGTCGACATGAAGACCGCCCGCAATGCCGGAATGTTCCCGCTCGGAGTCGCCTGGGGCTTCCGCCCGAGAGAGGTGCTGCTCGAAAACGGCGCCGAAATGATTGCTGAAACCCCCGGCGAAATAGCCGATTTTGTGTTAAACTCGTGATTTTAATTTAAAAAACATAAAACAAAGGAGAACTAAGCAAATGAAAGCTTACGGAAAAAAGACATGGCTTATCCCCGACTGCTACCTCGACTCGGTTTCAAAGATCATCACCCCCTCGCATGAGGCGATATGCGTAATCAATACCGGCGACAAAGACGCCGAGATAAAGCTCACCCTTTTCTTTGAAGACCGCCCGGCGACCGACGCTTTCTCATCGTTCTGCGGCGCGAGGATGACGCACCACATCCGGCTCGACAAGCTCAAAGACGCCGAAGGAAACCTCATCCCCCGCGACGTCCCGTATGCCGCCCTTATCGAATCCAACGTGCCGATCGTCGTGCAGTACAGCCGCCTCAACACCTCAAGCCCCACCTACTCGCTGATGACGACGATAGCTTATTACGAAGATTAATTTAATATATCGAAAGGAATTCAAAATGACACTGCCGTTCAAGATAGATTTAAAGGGTAAGACCGCCGTAGTTACCGGCGGCGGCGGAGTGCTCTGCTCCGAGTTTTCGAAAGCGATAGCCGCATGCGGCGCCAATGTCGCGGTATGCGACTTAAGGCTTGAAGCGGCCGAGAAGGTCGCCGACGCTATAAGAAAAGACGGCGGCTCGGCTATTGCCGTCGAGGCGAACGTTCTCGACAAGAAGTCGCTCGAAGCGGCGCGGGATGTGATACTCGAAAAATTCGGCGGAATTGACATTCTTTTAAACGGCGCCGGCGGCAACAACCCCAAAGGCACCACATCAAAAGAATATTTCGACCCGGAGGATCTTTCGAAGGAAGCGAAGGATATAAAGACTTTCTTTGACCTCGATCCCGACGGCGTCAGCTTCGTTTTTAATCTCAACTTCCTCGGAACGCTGCTGCCGACTCAGGTTTTCGCCCGCGAGATGCTCAAGCGGGAAAAGCCGGTCATCCTCAACGTAAGCTCGATGAACGCTTTCCGCCCGCTGACGAAGATTCCGGCGTATTCCGGCGCAAAAGCGGCGGTATCCAATTTCACCGAATGGCTTGCCGTTCACTTCGCCAAGAGCGGAATGAGGGTAAACGCGATCGCCCCCGGTTTCTTCATCACCGATCAGAACCGTGACCTGCTTCTGAAACCCGACGGCTCGCTGACCCCGCGCTCGGAAAAGATACTCAACCACACCCCGATGGGGCGGTTCGGCGAAGTTTCCGATCTCATCGGCGCGGTGCTCTGGCTGCTCGACGATAAAGCCGCCGGCTTTGTAACCGGCGTCGTTGTTCCGATCGACGGCGGATTCGCCGCTTATTCCGGAGTTTAATATATAGATTTTTAAAAAAGGAGTAATCACATGATTCCGAACATTTCTCTTGCTTCATATTCATTCCACGGACTTCAGGGACAGGGAAAGCTTGACGTTTTTGGCTATCTCGACCTGCTTTACTACCGTTATCGCGTAGCGTACGCCGATATCTGGACGGGATTCACCCCGACGACCGACGAAAGCTTCATGAAAAAGATCCGCGAAGCGATGGATGAGCGCGGCATCAGCCTTGCCAACCTCTGCATCGACGGACCCCACCTCTGGGAGGACGACGAAGGCAAGCGCAAAGCTCACAAGGAAAAGATGCTCGAATATCTGAAGGCTGCAGAAATCCTCGGCGCGAAGACCGTCCGAATCGACTTCGGCGGCGATATGTCGCCGATGCCGGAGGAAGCTTTCGAGTATATCGTCAAAACCTTCCGCGAGTACTGCAAGATATGCGGCGAATTCGGCGCGAAGATAGGTCCGGAGAACCACTGGGGCTGGGATAAGAGTTCCGCAAACCTGATAAAGGTCGCGGAAGCGGTCGACATGAAGAACTACGGCCATCTTTTCCATTTCAACGGCTTTATCGGCGACGACCTCATCCCCGGCACCGAATACGCGCTGAAATACGCGATGCACACCCACGTTCCGGCAAACACCATGCCCGACGCCCGCGAGATCATGCGCCGCCTTGCCGTCAACGGCTATGAGGGGACTTATTCGGTAGAGCATCATTCGGGCGAGAACGAGCTTATCCGCGTAGACTGGCAGCTCGGCTGCGTCCGCGAATTCCGCTATGAGCTGCTGCGCGACGGAATAGACGAGCCGAAACCCGACTACATGAGCAGAGAATTACGCAAAGACCTTACCAAATAATACCGATAATACCTATACTTTGCGCGCAAAGACCTTACTAAATAATACCGATAATACTTACCCTTTGCGCTCAAAGAATTCACTGAATAAACCTGCGCTTCTGCGGGTAAATTTATTTTGAATATGCCGCGAAAAATACGCGGAGACGGAATGAATCTGTATTCGAACCGTCTCCGCGCATTTTTATTATTGCTTGACAAATTGCGGTCATGGTGATATAATATTATCGGAGCTTTGTAATCAAAAATAACCGATATGTATGAGATAAAACAGCCGCTTTTCGACGGCATGAGCGCGTATATCGCGTCTTCCCCCGCCCGCTTTCATATGCCGGGCAACAAAGGCACGGCAGGACTTACGCCTGACGCTTTTTACGATTTAACCGAACATACCCAAACCGGAAACTCGCTTTCCCCCGCAAAAGGCGATCCTTTTGATCTCGCCTATAATGAGGCGACGAAGCTCTACGGAACTGCGGCGACCGTTTATTCGGCATTCGGTTCGACCGGCGCGCTTATGGCGGCCGTGAGATTGGGGCATATCGCAAAGGGGCGTTTCGCCTGCCCCCGTGCGCTGCACAAATCGATAATAAACGCCTTCACCCTCCTCGGAATTCAGCCGGAGTGGATTGACATAAAAGGGGAAATCCCGAAAGGCTGCGCCGTCATAGTAACATCGCCGGATTATTACGGCAGAATGATCGACATCGGCGAGCTTTCCCGGAAATGCCGTGAGAATGACTGCCTGCTTATAGTCGACTCGGCGCACGGCGCTCATCTGAAATTCTACGGCGGCGGGGCGCTGCATTCGATAAACTGCGGAGCCGATATCTCCGTAGATTCGCTGCATAAAACCCTCCCCGCGCTTACCGGCTCGGCGCTGCTGCATATTTCTTCCGGTATGGGATTCGGCCGGGACGACGCTTTAGCTGCGATGAAGCTCTTCGTGTCGACATCCCCGTCGTTTCTCATAAATCTTTCGACCGAGCGCTGTCTTTACAGGATGAGCAGGTGCGGCCGGGAGGAGCTGTCACGGCTCCTGTCACTGATCCTTTCGGCGCAGAGCCGCCTCGAAAGTATCGGCTATGAACTTCTGACGGAGAACCCCCGCGACCCTTTCCGGATGGTAATCCGCGCCGAAAACGCCTGTGAGATCGCCGACGGACTGAGGAAAAAGGGCGTTGAATACGAATTTTTCGATCGCCGGGATATCGTTTTCATCCCGTCCGTCATGAACACCGAATCCGATTTCGAAAGACTCGTCGCCGCGGCAGCGGAGCTGAAACCGGTAAAAGCGACAGAGCCGCTGCCGGATATGATATATGATATCCCAACCCCCGAATCTGTTATGACATTGCGCGAAGCGTCGCTTGCGGCGCACCGGACGGTAATGCTTGAAGACGCCGTCGGACTGATATGCGCCTCTCCGCTCTATCCGTATCCGCCGGGAGTTCCCGCAGTAATGCCGGGAGAGCTTATATCAAAAGAAGCGGCGAACCTGCTTTTGAATTCCGGCGTAAGTACCGCGTCGGTTGTCGTAAAACCATAATATATATATTTTTATTAAAAACGGAGGCAGCGCGATGAAGCTGATTATTGCCATAGTAAACAACGACGATGCTAACATTGTCAATTCCAATCTCTCCAGGAACGGCTTTTTCGTAACCAAGATAGCCTCCACCGGAGGCTTCCTGATGAACGGCAACTCGACTTTTCTAATCGGCGTAAAGGATGAGGAAGTCGACACCTGCATCGAAATCATCGGCAAATACTCGAAGAAGCGCGTTCAGCAGGCGCCGGTCAGCATGAGCTATACCGGACAGCCTTACGCCAGTTTCCCGGCGGAGGTTGTCGTCGGCGGCGCGACGATATTCGTAATGAATGTCGAAAAATTCGAGCGCGTTTAAAGGAATAACCGATGCCTGAAAAAAAGGGCGGCCCTTTCTCGGAAATTCACGGCAACGCCGAGCTTCTAAATTTCATAAGCTCAAGGATCGAAGACGGGGACCTTGCCCATGCCTATATCCTCGAAGGTCCGGACGGTTCGGGAAAAATGCTGCTTGCCGTTCTGACGGCGGCCGCACTCGCCGGAAAGCGGCATGCATCAAAAGTGAAGCGGATGGTTTCCCCCGACGTTGTGGTTTTTGCGCCTCAGCCGGGACATAAATCGGTCACGGTCGACGAGATACGCGCCCTTAAAAGCGACGCGGCGATGACCCCTAACGAACTCGACTGCCGGGTGTTCATCTTCGACGAAGCGCAGGATATGAGCACCGCCTCACAGAATACCCTCTTAAAACTCCTTGAAGAGCCTCCGAAGAATGTCTATTTCTTCCTGCTCTGCACTTCTGCGTCCGGACTTTTGCCGACGGTGCGCTCCCGCGCGCCGGTGCTCCGGATGGAGCTGTTTTCCGATGAGGAACTTCGCAGTTATCTGCTGGAAAACGTAAAAAAATCCCGGAACTTCAGCCCCGACGACTTCGACATCGCGGTAAGAGCCGCCAGAGGGACGATAGGCGGAGCGATAAAGTCGCTCTCCTCCCGCGCCGTAACGGCGGAAAGCGGAGACAGGGCGCTCGCGTCCGACCTGATTTCGATTTCGGCAAGACTCTGTTCCGGCGGCCGCCCTTCAAAACTGAAAGCCGAGTTGTTTTCACTCGCCGCCCGCCTGCCGTCGGACAGACTTGAGCTTGCGGAGATCCTCTCCCTTTCCGAATTTGCCCTGCGCGACCTTGTAGCGGCAAAAGTCAACCCCGACATCGATCAGTCGGCGCTGCTCTTTTACAGAACTCCGGAGGAGCCTAAAGAGATTTCGGAGGAAATTTCGCTTGCCGATCTTTCCGGGATGTTTTCGATAATCGACGGCACGATAAACGAGCTTGCGATGAACGTAAACGTATATACCACCCAGATATCAATGCTCCACCGCCTCAGCCGGATCGGCTGAGCGAGCCTGCCCGCGTATTTTTTTGAAAGCGAACCTGATTTTATGATTAAAGAAGAATATACAAACGAGCAAAACCAATTATCAGAATTGGACGGCACCGTCACAGACGAAGATTTTGCCGATTTTGAAAACGGCGCCGCTTCGGAGGAATCCGATTCCGAAACCCCGGACAGCGTCGAAGTGATCGGCGTTCAGTTCCAGAAAACCGGCAAGATATACTATTTCGACCCTCAGGGAGAGCTGTATCAGCCGCTCTGCGGAGTTATCGTCGAGACTATGCGCGGGATTGAATACGGCACCTGCCGCATCGGCAACCGCTTCGTTCCCGGAAGCCAGATAGTGCCGCCGCTGCGCAGAGCCATCCGCGCCGCGACTTCCGAAGACGATGAGCATAAGAAATTCAACAGCGAAAAGGAAAAGGAAGCCTTTGAAATATGTCTTGAACGGATTCGGGCGCACGGCCTGCAGATGAACCTGATCGACGTCGAATACACCTTTGACAACACAAAGCTGCTCTTCTATTTTACCGCCGAAGGCAGAGTTGATTTCCGCGATCTCGTTAAGGATCTGGCATCGGTCTTCCGTACCCGCATCGAAATGCGGCAGGTCGGCATCCGCGACGAAGCGAAACTCTTAGGCGGTCTCGGCGTATGCGGGCGGCCTTTCTGCTGCGCCACCTTCCTGTCGGATTTCGGACAGGTATCGATCCATATGGCAAAGGAGCAGAATCTTTCGCTCAACAGCAACAAAATATCCGGTTCCTGCGGGCGGCTGATGTGCTGTCTCCACTTTGAATACGAAACATATCTTGAACTCCTGCAGGAGCTGCCGCCGATTGACAGCCGCGTCGCGACGCCGGACGGCGTCGGAGTCGTAATCGAGCTTAACGCCCTCGCTTCGCTTGTCAAGGTTAAGCTCGAATCTCCGGACAACGGCGGCATTGAGCTGTATGATTCCTCCCTCGTTTCGACAGACCCGGAAAAGATAGCAGAAGCGGAAGCGGGTAAATTCATCCCCCGTCCGCCGGCGGCCGAACCGGAAGCAGCGGAAGAAGAACCGCCGCTGCAGCAAGCCGAACTCGGCGAAGATGCTGCCGAAGAGATTTCAGTTTCATCCGAAAGCTGCGAGACATCGGACGCGGATGAAACTCCCGGAACATCCGAAGATGATCTTCCCGATGAATCGGACGAATCTGACGAATCCGGCGAAACGGAAGACATCGAAACCGGCAAAGAGCCGAAGCGCAAATATAAGCAGAAATACCGCAGCAACGGCAAAAACCGCAGCCGAAGCTACAAGCGCGGCCGCGGACGCAGCTCCGACCGGAATTCCGGAAATAATGACTGAGAATGTAAGAAAACATATTATTTTCATTTAAGATATTGATTTATCCGCCCATGTGTGGTATAATTGCTTAACAATTACAGGGAGGTGTATATTATGGCATATAAAATTGATGCTGATGCCTGCATCGGCTGCGGCAGCTGCGCCGACGAGTGCCCGGTAGGCGCTATTTCGGAAAAAGACGGTAAATATGTGATCGATGCCGATTCATGCATCGACTGCGGCGCCTGCGCCGGAGTATGTCCCGTCGAAGCGGTGAAAGAACCGTAAGCCTGACAGCAAAAGCATTGGAGCTGCGGCAAAACACAAATTTCGCCGCAGTTCAAGCAGACCCGTGTGGTCTGCTTTTTTTGGCAGCATTGACTTACTCCCGCTTTATAGACAGCGCTGAATTTCTCCGGTATTCCGGCGTAAGTCTGCGCGCCTGCTTTTGCGGAGAATTTTGATGGAAACAATTAATATAGGAGACGGGCTTATCCTGCATCAGGACAAAGCCGGCCTGAAATTCGGCACCGACGCGCTGCTCCTGGCGGCTTATATCAGAAAATGCGGCTTTCTGGTCGAATACGGTTCCGGTTCCGGCGCAGTCTCGCTGCTTACCGCTTCAAGAGGACGGGCGGACAGAGTTGCCGCGATAGAAATTCAGGCAAGACAATACCGGCTTCTCTGCAAGAATATCCTTGAAAACGATCTCTGCGGAAAAATAGAGCCGCTGCACTGCGACCTTCGTGATTACCGCCCTTCCCGCCATCCCGACGCCGTCGCCGCGAATCCGCCTTTTATGAAGGCCGACAGCGGCTTTCCGGCGGAAGACGAGGGCAAAAACGCCGCAAGGCATGAAATACACGGCGGCATCGGCGATTTCTGCGTCAATGCCGGAGCGATACTCGGCACCGGCGGCGCTTTTTACTGCGTCTACCGTCCCGACCGCCTCCCCGATCTTCTGGCTGCAATGAGAGACAGCGGACTCGGACTTCGGCGGATGACAATGGTGCACCACAGCATATCTCACCCCGCTTCCCTCGTCCTATGCGAAGGGCGGCGCGGCGGCAAAGACGACGTTTTCGTGACAAGACCGCTGATTTTGTATGAAAGCGGCGGCGAGAAAATACTGACTCCCGATTACAGACGGATTTATGAAACCGGTGAATTCGATGAATCTTTCCTTCGCACCCGAAACCTCTGAAGAAAAAAACAAGATACAACCCGGCACCCTTTATCTGGTCGCTACCCCGATCGGCAACCTCTCCGACATTTCATCGAGGGCGCTTAAAGTCCTGAACGAAGCCGATATAGTCGCCGCCGAAGACACCCGCGTAGGAGCGAAACTGCTTGCCGCCTTCGGAATAAAGCGTTCGATGATGCCTTATCGCGAACACAATATGCGCACCGCGGCGGAACATATAATCGAAAAGCTGAAAGAGGGGCTGTCCTGCGCCTTAATTACCGACGCCGGAATGCCGGGGATATCCGATCCCGGCGCCGAGCTTGTCGCGGCCTGCGTTGACGCCGGAATTTGTGTGAGCTGTATACCCGGACCCAACGCCGCTCTTACCGCCCTTGTGCTCTCCGGTCTGGACACAAGCCGATTCGCTTTCGAAGGATTTCTTTCCGACGCAGGCAGGACGTCGAAGCAGAAACAGCGCCTCTCCGATATCGCCTCCGACACCCGCACCCTCATTTTTTATGAAGCGCCGCACCGGCTTCTCGCAACCCTGAAACTTTTAAGGGAAGCTTTCGGCAATCGCAAAATCGCCGTCTGCCGCGAGCTTACCAAACTTAACGAGGAAATCCGGCGCGGCGATATCGACGGCGCCATATCCTGCTTTGAATCGGTCGAGCCGAGGGGGGAATTCGTCCTTGTCGTAGAGGGAAGGCAGGCGGGAAGTGAGTTCTGGCGCAGTATGACGCCGAGGGAACACGCCGAATATTACATGGAAAATCTCGGGCTGAGCAAAAACGAAGCCTGCAAGGCCGCCGCCCGCGACCGCGGAGTCGCAAAGAGCGAGATCTACCGCGAGTTCATCGAAAAAGACGAATAAACGAATTAAAAAAATCATGAAAACCGTAAAAAGCAAAAGCTCATATGTGACAAAACAGCGCCGGCTTATCCTCTCCTTTCTCGAAGAGGAGCGGGGGCGGCATTACAGCACCCTCGAAATCGCCGAGCAGCTGAAGGAAAGAGGAGAGTCCATCGGTCAGGCGACGGTTTACCGATCCCTCGAAAAGCTGGAAAGCGAGGGTCTTGCCTGCCGCCTTTACAGCGGCGAAGGTCAGCCGGCCTGCTGGATGCTCTGCGGAAAAGACGGCGAATCGGGAGAGCGGCATTATCACCTCGTCTGCCGCAAATGCGGAGGACTTACGCATATAAAGTGCGAATACCTCGAAAAGCTTGCCCCGCATATCTTCAGCGAGCACGGATTTACCCTCGACCCTTTCTGCAACGTGCTGTACGGTCTCTGCCGCGACTGCAGTTCCGAAAAATGATTTTTTCGCTCTTTCCCCGAAAGTAAGGGAAAGAGCTTTTTTGTGTACGGAACAAATCCCATATATTTACAAATTCATCTTTTAATCGGTGCGGCCGCATGATATAATAATATAATGTAAGATAATATTTCCGCGCTCATGCTGTCCCGGCGCTTTTGCCGTATTTATGCGGCGCGTATTTTTATAAAGCAGGTTAATTTAACATATGTCAAAAAACTTATTTGAACTTATCTTCGGAACTTATTCGGAAAGACAGATAAAAAAGCTGATCCCGACGGTCGACGCAATCGAGGCGCTCGCCGGCGCATATAAGAAAAAATCCGACGAGGAACTCCGCGCGGTCATAGCGGAGCAGAAACGCGCCGTTGAAGCCGGAGCATCTCTTGACGATGTTCTGGTCGAAACCTTTGCCGCTGTCCGCGAAGCGGCCGACAGGGTGCTCGGCAAGCGCCCCTTCCGCGTTCAGCTGATGGGCGGCATCGTACTGCATCAGGGGCGGATCGCCGAGATGAAGACCGGTGAAGGAAAAACCCTCGTCGCGACAATGCCGGCGGTTTTAAACGCGCTTTCCGGCAAAGGCGTTCATATCGTTACCGTAAACGAATACCTCGCAAGAATCGGCATGGAGGAGATGGGGAGGGTATATAACTTCCTCGGGCTCACCTGCGGTCTTGTGATTCACGACCAGAGCCGCGCCGAAAAACAGACGGCATACGGCGCCGATATTACTTACGGAACCAACAACGAGTTCGGTTTCGACTATCTGCGCGACAACATGGTCATCTACAAAGAAAACATGGTTCAGCGCGGCCACAACTTCGCTATCGTCGACGAAGTCGACTCTATTCTGATAGACGAGGCGCGGACGCCGCTCATAATCTCCGGCGAAGGCGAAGAATCCACCGATCTGTATGAAAAAGCCGACAGATTCGTCCGCACTCTCCGTGAGTTCCGTATAAAAGAAGTCGACGACAAGCAGGAGACCGACGACGTCGACGCCGACTATATCGTCGACGAAAAGCAGAGAACCACCCTTCTTACCGCTTCCGGTATTTACAAAGCCGAGAGATTTTTTGCGGTGGAAAACCTGTCAGATCCGGAAAACTCTACTCTCCAGCATCATATCCAGCAGGCGGTCCGCGCTCACGGCATTATGCATAACGAGATAGACTATGTCGTCAAGGAAAACGAAGTCTTCATCGTCGACGCATTCACCGGCCGCATCATGCCGGGACGCCGCTACTCCGACGGACTTCATCAGGCGATCGAAGCGAAAGAGAAAGTCACCGTTCAGAAGGAAAACAAGACCCTCGCGACGATAACCTTCCAGAACTATTTCCGATTCTACACAAAACTTTCCGGCATGACCGGAACCGCCAAGACCGAAGAAGACGAATTCCGCGAGATATATAATCTTGACGTCGTCGAAATCCCGACGAATATGCCGATGATCCGCGTCGATCATCCGGACGCCGTTTACAAGAGCAAAAAGGGAAAATACAGCGCGATTATCCGGCAGATAAAGGAATGTCACCAAAAGGGGCAGCCGGTGCTCGTCGGAACCGTTTCGATCGAAAAGTCGGAGGAGCTTTCAAAGCTGCTCAGGCTTGAAGGCATTGAACACACCGTTCTCAACGCCAAATATCATGAGCGCGAAGCGGAAATCGTCGCCGGCGCCGGCCGTATCGGCACCGTCACCATCGCGACCAACATGGCGGGACGCGGTACCGACATCATGCTCGGCGGCAATGCCGAATTCATGGCAAAACAGGAGATGAAGCGGAAAGATTACACCGACGAAATGATAGCCTCCGCCGTTTCCGCCGCCGAAACCAAGGACGAGGAAGTCCTTGCGTCAAGAAAGGTTTTCAAGGAACTTCACGAGAAATACAAAGCCGAAATCGCCCCGCTCGCAAAGCAGGTCTGCGACGTCGGAGGCCTGTTCATCGTCGGTACCGAGCGCCATGAAGCGCGGCGAATCGACAACCAGCTCCGCGGCCGTTCCGGCCGTCAGGGCGACCCCGGCGAATCCCGCTTCTTCCTCTCCCTCGAAGACGACCTTATGCGTCTGTTCGGCTCCGAGCGCGTCATCGGAATGGTAGAGCGCCTCGGACTTGAGGAAGACCAGCCCATCGAAGCGAATATTCTCACAAACTCAATAGAAAACGCTCAGAAGCAGCTTGAAGCGCAAAACTTCTCCCGCCGCCGCAACGTCCTTGAATACGACGACGTCATGAACCAGCAGCGGACGCTGATTTATAAGCAGCGCATGGAAGTCCTTGACGGAATGGATATCAAGGACGATATCGTCACGATGATTAAAAACTTCATCGACGGCACCGTCGACGCAATCTGCGCCGACGAAGACCCGGAAAACTGGCCGCTCGCGCAGGTCAAAGCGGAAATGCCGTCAATGCTGATAATCGAAGACGACTGGAAATTCGCGCCGGAACAGAGAAGCTCTCTTACCCGGGATTATTTGAAGCAGCTGCTGCATGAGCGCGCCGCCGAAGCGTATGCGCAAAAAGAGGAACTGTTCGGCGACAGGATCCGCGAAGTCGAGAGAGTGGTGCTGCTGCGTTCCGTCGACTCGGAGTGGATGATACACATCGACGCGATGGACGATCTTAAGGACAGCGTCGGACTCAACGCTTACGCCCAGAGAAAGCCGATAGACGAATACCGTCTCCTCGGCGCGGATATGTTCGATGAGATGATCGCGAATATCCACGCAAAGACGGTAAGGATGATTTATTCTGTCGTGCCGCGCAACGAAGTCCGGCGCGTCGAAGTCGCGCATATCACCGGAGAGGGACGCGAAGGACAGAAACTTCGGGCTTCAAGAAACATACCGTCCGCGCCGCCGCTGCCGGTTGCCGGTCAAACGGTCAGGATAAAAACTCCGGAAGGCGAGAAGCTCGTAAAACTCACCGAAGAACAGGCGGCTCAGCTCCGCGAGCAGATAAAGAGCGGCGCTTTGAAGCCGTCGGGCGGCGAGGCTCCGCGGCCGTCGGGCGGTCTTTCGGATATACCCGGATTTGACCCCGTCAGAGGCACTTATATGGGCAAAAAGATAGGCCGCAACGACCCCTGCCCCTGCGGTTCCGGCAAAAAATACAAGAGATGCCACGGTCTTTCCGGCGACGGCAGCGGTAGCTGATTATGGGTTTCGGTCTGCTTTTCATCGCCCACCTCACGCTGTTTTTCTGCCGCGGGGTTGACGTTTTTCCCGATGTTTTCGGATATCTGCTTATCCTCTTTGCACTGTCTAAGCTGCGCCCTTATGCGCCGAAGCGTTTCGGAGCAGCCGTATACCTGCTGTATGCCGCCCTCCCGATCTCGGCTCTGAACGACGGGCTGGGGATTTATCTTGCGATAACCAAGTCTGCCCCGACGTTGTTCAAGACTGTCGTGTCGGCGCTTTCGGCCGCATTGATGCTTGCGGTTTATGTCTTTATTATCTTAGGGATTATTTATATCGCGCGGGATGTAAGCAACTATAAAATCGAGCGCCGGGCTTTGCGCTCCCTTGTTTACACGGGTATTTTCGCCGCAATGAGCGTTATCTCGATGCTGACGAAGCTGATGCCGCAGGATGCCGGCGCCGCGTTCAATTCGATGTATATCCTTTTCGGCATATTCTGGGCGCTGGCTTTGGCCGTGCTTATCTACTCCTGCTATATGCGCATCTGCGCTCCCGGCGACGAAGACATGCCGGAGCACAACCTCGGCCCGCTTGACCGGCTGATCGAAAGAGTCATTAAAAGCCGCCCGGAAAATGACGGCGACACCGATAAAGACAACGACAAAAAAGAAAGGGGGAGCCGCAAATGAACCGCAAATCCGACGATAAAAAACCGGCGGAAAAACGCAACAAAATCCGAGGATTAAAATCCAAATATCGTGAATCCATGGGGCTGAACTTCGTCGCCGCAGGTTTCTGCTTTCTTTTCAATCCGATAATAGGGGTTAACGATTTCCTGCCCGATTTCATCGGCTGGCTGCTGATACTTTACGGTCTCGGCCGCCTTTCCGATCTTTCCGAGGATTTGGCTTTCGCATCAAAACAGGCGAGAAGGCTCCTTTACATCGGACTTGTTAGGATTGCCGTCATGATAATAATGCCTTCGATTGAGGATAAGGGGCTTTCGCTGGTCTTCACCTTCCTTTCGGCGGTATTCGAGACGGGGCTGATAGTGCTGTTTTTCGGCGGATTCTTCAAGGGACTGTCATATCTTTCCATCCGTCACGGCGGAGATGCGGCCGCGCCTGATAATAACCGGGTCAAGACTGCGTCGGGGGAGCCGCCCTTATTTGCCAGGGGTGTCAATCAAAATATCAACCGCGTCAAAACCGCCTCCCTTGTCTTCGCCGTCATGCGCGGAGCTTTCAATCTGCTGCCGGAATTAAAGTATCTTTCGACTTCCGAATACGAAGGAGAGATCACCGCTTTAGCCACCTTTGACCTTGCGGATTACCCGACCGCTCTGCTTGTGATCAACCTGGTCTTTGCCGGTGTTGCCGGAGTTGTCTGGCTCAGCCTGATTATTCCCTGGATGCGCCGGGTCATAGCGGACACAGCCTTTATTCGCAGTCTTCAGGCGTCATATGACCAGGAGATTGTTTCGGACAGTCTGCTGCTTGAGCGGAGAAGGATAAACTTCGCGCTTATCGCGCTCGGCCTCGGCTTCGGTCTCTGGACGGATATATTTCTTGACGGCATAAACTACATCCCCGATTTTATCGGAACGGCGTTTATTATCGTCGGAATTTATATCGCCGCAAAGGAGCTTGCCGGGGCAAATAAGGCTTTAAAATTAGGCGTTATTCTGCTTCCCGCGAATATCCTCGTATGGGCGCTTGCTCTTGTGCTTTCGAAATATTACACCACAAACGTCTTCCGTTCCTTCAATACCCTTTACCTGCTTATCGCGCTTGTCGCCGCGGCGGCGGCCGAGGCGGGGATTGCCGGAATTCTGCTGCTGCATGTTTCGAAAGCGCTGAGACAGCTTATATACGAAAAATGCGGCGAGCTTGACGACGAGCGGTTTTCCCGCCTGGCGGAACGCAAGAAGAAGATGCAGACCGGGCTGTACCGAACTCTTATCTTCTTTGTCGTATCCGGACTTATCGCGCAGCTTTCTTCGGTTCTGAATTACTTCGGCCTCTATGCCTGGGACTGGTACTGGCTTCTCAACGCCGGGCTGCAGATAGTCCATATATTCGCCGTTGTCTGGATATTCTCGGGCATATATGAGCAGATCAAAATAAGATACGACAATCTTCGGCGCGGATAAAACAAATCCGCAAAAACCTTTTCTGAATTTCTAAAATATATCAACGTTATCCGTCAGAGTTTGAGGTGAATCCAAATGAAAGATTATCTTGATTCTTTACGCGACCCCTCGATGAAGTATCGGGGGATCCCTTTCTGGTCATGGAACGACAAACTTGAGCCGAATGAGCTGCGCCGTCAGGTGCGCTCGATGAAAGAAGCGGGCTTGGGCGGCTTCTTCATGCACGCCCGCGGCGGCCTTGAAACCGAATATCTCTCCGACGACTGGTTCGAATGCATAGAAGCCTGCGTCGATGAGGGAAAGAAGACCGGCATGCAGGCGTGGTCATACGATGAAGAAGGCTGGCCGTCCGGATTTGCCGGCGGCAAAGTCACCGATTTAGGCGATTATTACCATGTCCGCAACCTCGAGCACGGCGAATACCGCGACGGCGAAACCCCTCCCGGCGACGTCCTTGGCTGGTATCTGGTAACCGCTACCGGGCATTACCGCAGCTTCGGTTCCGACATTAAGGCGGCGAAAGACAACGCCCGCAGCGGCGATAAAATCTACTGGGTCAGCCATGTAAAGAACCCCTACTACGTCGACCTTCTGAATCCCGAAGTCGTCCGCACCTTCATCGACTGCACCTATGAAGTGTATAAAGAAAGGCTCGGCGAAGATTTCGGCGGCGAAACGATGCCGGGATTCTTCACCGACGAGCCGCAGTTCGCCCGTTGCAAGATTCCGTGGAGCTACGCGCTGCCCGAAGAATTCGAAAAAGACAACGGGTATTTCCCGGAAGACCATCTGATTTCGCTGTTTTTAACGGTTCTTGGTTCCGAGAAATTCCGTTATGATTTCTGGAAGACAGTCTCCAGGCTCTACACCGACTCTTTCGGAAAACAGATATTCGACTGGTGCAATGAAAACAACTGTCAGCTGACCGGCCACGCGATGATGGAAGACAACCTCATCTCGCAGATGTACTGCACCGCCGGAGTCATGCCTTTCTATCAGTATGAGCATATCCCCGGCATAGACTGGCTCGGACGCTGGATCGCCTCCCCGATAATCCCGAAGCAGGTCGGTTCCGCCGTGCGCCAGATGGGCAGAAAGCATGTCTTAACCGAGATATACGCCTGCTGCGGCTGGGATATGACCTTTGAAGAGATGAAGTGGATGGCGGAGTGGCAGTTCGTCAACGGCGTCAACCTCATCTGCGCGCACCTTGAGGGTTACACCATCCGCGGGCTGCGCAAGCGCGACTATCCGGCGCCGGTATATGAGCAGGCGCCCGGCTGGAGCGAATACCGCCAATACAACGACTATATCTCCCGCCTCGGCAAGCTCCTGGCGGACGGCTCCGATCCCGCCTCGACGCTGCTTATCCACCCGATGCACAGCGCCTGGATCGCATACGACGGCACCAACTGCGACGCTATCCGCAAGCTCGACCGCTCCTTCCTTGACAGCTCCAATCTGCTTTCCGGCCTGCATATCAATTATCACTACGGCGACGAGACGATGATGGCGAACCACGGCTATGTCGAAAACGGCAGACTGATAATCGGCGAATGCGCTTATTCGGCGGTAATTCTGCCGCTGCTTGAAACGCTTGACGAGAGCACTTTCGAGCTGCTTTCCCGCTACGCCGAAGACGGCGGCAGGATTTACGCTCTCGACGCGGTCCCGATGCGGATAAACGGCCGTTTTGACTCCCGCGTCAAGGCGCTGAACGAGAAGATAAAACAGATCCCCACCGATCCCGAATTCCGCGTGAAGTTTCTGACGGACGAGCTTTTAAAAACCGTCAGCGTGACCGACCGCAATGGGGACATCGAGCGCATCCACTATACCGAACGCGATATCGAAGACGGCAAAGTCTGGTATTTTGTCAACCTCGACAAGGAAAAAGACTATGACGCCAAGATCACCCTTCCGATCGACGACGATATCGTCGGTTACCGACTCGAAACGCTTTCGGCTTATAAGCCCGAAACCCGTATCGAAGACGGAAAGACGGTAATATACCTGCATTTCGAGCCGATGCAGTCGGCGATACTTCTCTCCGGCGCATCATTGCCTCAGCCGGAAGCCGAAAAAGCCCCCGCCGCATCGCTTCCGATCAGCCGCGAGTGGCGGATCGAATCCGACCCGCGCAAGACCGACCTCAACTGCCTGACCATCGATTTCTGCCGCTACGCTCTCGATGACGGAGAGGGCGGCTGGGAGGAATTCGGCGATGTCAAGCCGGTTTTAGGCGTTATGGACGAGCTGCTCGAAAAGCGCGCCGACAGCCCGCTGAAACTGAAATACACATTCAACGTATCGGAGGAATTCGACCCCAAAGCCTGCCGCGAGCTGTATCTCATCACCGAATATACCCCCGAATGGAAGATGACCGTCAACGGCAATGTTATCCGCCACGACCTTGTATCCTGGTGGAAAGACAGGTCGATGAAGAAGATAAACATCGGCGGACTCGTCGTTCCCGGAGAGAACGAGATCGTCTTCGAAGGCAGCTTCGCGCAGAAGCAGAAAGTCTATGACGTCCTCTTCGGCGAAAACGTCCTTGAAACGGAACGCAACAAGCTTACTTACGACACCGAGATCGAAGCCGTCTATCTGGTCGGCAACTTCGGCGTATACTCGCTTTCCTCTTACACCGAAGGCGCAAGGGCGACGCTGTTTACCGCATCGGATCCCGGATTTGTGCTGACCAGTCAGAACTTCGCCCTCAGCGGCGGCAACATAGTCACTCAGGGCTGGCCGTTCTTCGCTGGAAAAATGACGATATCTCAGGACTTCGAAATCGAAGACCCCTCCCGCCGCGTCATCGCCGATATCGGACGCCCGTTTGCCGTCGCGGTGAATGTGTATGTTAACGGAACTTTGATAAAGAAGCTCGCGTGGGCTGACTGGAAGGCGGATATAACGCCCGCTCTGAAGAAGGGCAAAAATACCATCTCAATTGAGCTTCTGACCGGCAACCGCAACATCTTCGGCCCGCACCACCATCCCGCCGGCGAAGATTACGGCGTACATCCCGGCAGCTTCGGACCCAACCGCAATTACTCCCCCGGAAGCTGGAGAGGCGACAGATACTGCTTCGTTAAGCAGGGAATCGGCGAATAAAAAACCGCGCTCATTTGTCTTATAAAGACATTTTAAGGACGGCGCAAAACCGAAATCCATTTTATATATAAAGAAACCGGAATCCTGTAACTCAGGGTTCCGGTTTTACTTTTGCTATGTCGTTTTTTATCGCTTCGGCGAGCTGTTCCGGAGACGGGAATCTGGTTTCGGGGCGCAGAAATCGGATAAACGAAGTTGAAACCGTTTTTCCGTACAGATCGCCCTGATATCCGATAAGATAGCTTTCTGCGATCGCCTCTGATTCGCCTCCGGGAAGGTGCGATACCGTCGGCCGCATTCCGACATTTGTCACGGCGGAATAAGTGCCCCCGCCGGCTATTTCGCAAAGCGTCTCATAGACGCCGAAGCGGGGAATCAGCATATCCTCAGGAAAGTGCTGGTTTATCGTCGGTATGCCTAATTGTCTGCCCAGCTGTCTTCCGTGGGTTACTTTTGCGGTCAGCCGCCAAGGTTCGCCCAAAAGCCGGGCGGCAGCGGCTGCGTCTCCCGCGGCTAAAAGCTCTCTTATCCGGGTCGAACTTACAGCGGCGCCGTCAAGCTCAACCGGAGGGACGACGACCGCATTTCCGCCGTAAAGCTTCATCAGCCGCACAAGGTCGCCGGCTTTGCCTTTTCCGCCGGCGCCGAAAGTGAAATTAAAGCCGCAGAATGCGGCTTTTGTATTTAAGGTACCGATGAGTATATCTCTGACAAAGGCTTCCGGCGAGATATTTCTCACATCGGAAAACGCCTCGAAAGCCGCGGCGGCGATACCCTCTTCGGCGAACATCACCCGTCTTGACGGCGCGTCGGAAAGACATACCGCTTTGCCGCCGTGAGAGGCGAATATCGCTCCCGGAGCTTCTTCGAAGGTCCATACAGCCGGCAGAAGCCGGTTTTCAGCGGCGTATCTGACACAGCTTTGCAGCAGCGCCCGATGCCCGAGATGCACTCCGTCAAACCCTCCGAGCGCGACCGCTTTCGGAAGCAGCGCAAGCTCATCCGGTTCGGCCGGCTCAAAGTCGCGCTCGTAAAGCCCGGAAAATCCGGACATGCCGCTGACACCGACTCCGGAAGAGTCGGCGCCGGCAGATTTTCTCAGATCGTAAAGCTTCATTGACGCTGTCGTCAGATGCGCAGATACTCGGCGAGCAGCACGCGCAGCACGTCGTCGCGGTCGACGCGGCGGATAAGCGCGCGGGCGTTTTTATAGTTGGTGATATATGTCGGATCCTCTGTCAAAAGGTAACCTACCAACTGATCGATAGGATTATATCCGCGCTCACGGAGAGCGTTATATACTGATGAGAGCACACTCCGGATTTCTGTGTCCCGGTCTTCATGAATCGAGAAGGTCTGAGTCTGGGAAGAATCCGGGATGTTGAGAAGGGTATCTCCGGGCCTGGGTTTTCTGTTGTCAGCCATTTTTTATCAGCTCCAAAATAACACGACACGGTCTGCGTAAGTCGGTGCCGTACGCAAAATACTATGTGCCATTATTATACCATTTCATGCCGCATATTTCAAGAGGTGGGCGTCATTTGTTATAATTCTGTAATATTTTTGGAACTTACCGGTTTTTCCCAGCGTCTTTTTTTCGCTTTATCCGGTTTCTGTTCGACAGGCTTTTCCTGTTTGGGTTGTTTTGCCTTGACCGGTTTTTCCTCCACAAGTCGTTTTTTGCCGGCAGTGAAGCGGTCGAGCAAGGCGACGGAACCGGGGAGAACAAAGAGTATCAGCAGAACCGACGCAAGCGCGCCTATCGATATGGTCGAGCATACCTGTGATGTTGTCTGGTCGGATACGAAGATGCCGAGTATCGCGGTAACGAGGATCAGGATCAGACCGGATGTCATTATCGTATGGACAGAGCCTTCGTAAGCCGCCTGAAGCGATTCTTTGACTCCCTTTGTCCCGCGGTTTTCGCGGTAATAGCTCATGAATACTATTGCGTAGTCGATGGTTGCGCCCATAAGTATGCTTTGCACCACCAAAAGGGCGATATGCATCATGTTATAGCCCTGAATTCCGACCACGACGACAGTGATATAAACCGCGGTCTGCACAAGCAGCACCAGCAGCGCCGGAACAAACGCCGAACGGAAGGTTATCATGACTACAAGGAAGATTGAGAGAGCGGTGATTATCGAAACTATCAAAAACTCGCGGTTGAAGTCGTCGGATATCTCATGCGGTATGACCGAAGTGCCGATAAGATAAGCCGGTTTTGAAAACGTCTTTTCTCCGTCGGCGAGTTTTGAAACGAAAGCCTCGGTTTCATCCGATTCGTCCGGGAACTGGGTCCTGATGAGTATGCGCGAGTATTTATCTCCCTTTATCTCCGGCAGATTGTCGTCGAGTTCCTTTAAAGCTTCGGAGAGCTCTTTCCTGATATCGTCGTCAAAGAAGCGGGAGAATTCGGGGGAAGGCATGATTTCGTCGTTGATATAGCGAAGCAGGTCTTCTGCCGAAAGGGTCCACTCGTCTTTGTATCCGCCGACGGAAGCCTGGTACAGATAAAGCAGCTTCATGTCGTTTTCTTTGACATTGTCGGAGTATTTCGAAAGAAGCGAGGTCATCTCATCGGTGGGATATTTCTTGTCGGACAAGATATAATCGATTATCTCGCGGGCATCTTCAAGCTTTGATATTTCCTTCGCATCGAATTTTTCCGCAAGCGCGGGATCGGATGAGGATTCAATAATTAAATCCATAAAGTCGGGAAGGGTCATATCCGAAACCTTCAGATTGGTCAGCGCCTCGAGCGCGGCAGCCGCGGCGGCGGCTTTTGCGGCCTGCTCCGGGTCGACCTGAGGTTCCGGTTCCGCCTGAGGCTGTCCTCCGAATCCGAACTGCGCTGCCAGAGCGGCAAGCTCGGCGGGAGACATCCGGCTTATATCCATGCCGGATGCGGCAAGCATGGCCGCCTGTTCGGGCGTCAGCTGAGACATTATATCAGCGGCCTGCGGCTGCGCCGGCTCTGCGGGAGGTAAAACTTCGACTGCCGGCGGTATTGCCGCGGCGGTCAGATCGGCTATCACCTCGGCCGGATCCTTTCCGGAGATAAGCTGTTCCGCAACGGCGGGGTCAAGCTCTCCCGATTCGGCGGCGGTTTTTATGGCGCGCAGGTAAAGCAGCTGTTCCGCCGTTTCTTTTTCCATTTCGAGGAAGGAAGCCAGCTCTTCTGCCGTCATTTCCTTTTTTAAAGTCGCCCTGTCGTTGAACTTTTTCAGCATCAGGATGCCGTCTTTTTCTTCTTCGGTGATATTTTCTGAGAGCTTCTCGTTTTTCAGAACATTATTATTAAGGAAATCGATAAACTCAGAGAAAGAAAGCTTATTGGTCGAGCCGTCGAAATATTTGTAATAAAGGAGCTTCGCCGCGATGTCGTCAAGCTCGAATTCCCCGTCGCCGAGGTCTTTCAGCTGTTCCGCGGAATAGCGCTTTCCGGCGGTGTTCGAATAGCCGGTGACTTCCTTTACAAGGCTGTCGTTCTCGATGCTTGACGCAAGATTCCAGGCGGCTTCCTCGTCTTCATTTTCATAAAGCATAACGAAGTTGTTTTCGCGGGGGAAGATTCCGGCCATCGTATCGACCGGTGTCTGAGAGAAGGAAATCCCGGTGCTCTGCGAAAGAATGAAAGACGCAACGAAAAGCCCGACGAGCAACGCCGGCATTACCGGACGCAGCTTAAGGCTGAATTTGGTGAGTCCCGCCATCTTAAACTTCGGAGACTTCTTCGCCGATTTTTTGATGGCTCCGTCGAAGATCAGGATAAGCGACGGCAGCACCGTGAAAGCGGTGACCATGCTGATGAATACGCCCTTAGCGAGGATGATTCCGAGCTCGGGACCTATCTTGAAGCTCATCAGCAACAGCACCAGAAGTCCTACTACAGTGGTAAAGGCGCTGGAGAGGATGGACGAAGCGGAAGCAGCAAGCGCCGCCTTCATCGCCGCGTATTTGTTTTCGGCAACTTCAAGCTCCTGACGGTAGCGGTTTATAAGGATAATTGAGTAGTCCATCGAAAGCACGAGCTGGAGTATCGGAGCAATCGACATTGCGAGTTCCGAGACGGAACCCAAAAAGAGGTTTGTGCCGAGATTGAGAGCCACGGCGGCGCCGGTAGAGGCGAGGAAGAGCAGCGGCTCTATCCATGATTCGCACATGACAAAGAGAATAACTATCAGAAGGGCAAGGGCCGAAAGCAGTACCGCCGGCGGAACTTTAATCGATTCAACGCTGTTTGACTGCCATTTCATGTCGTAGCCGGAAATGCCGTTAAGCTCTTTTTCTATCGATTTTATCTCATCGCTGCCGTAGTCAAAGTCGGTTTTGACGAGGAAGAGGGTTTTGTCGTTCTTGTTGAAGTCTTCGCTGTCCGGTTCGTATTCTACCGAGCTTACGTATTTGATCTTCTGAAGGGTAAACAGAACTTCGGTTTTCTGTTCTTCATTAAGGCCGGTGAACATCACCCGGATCGAGCTGTCGGTATCCGATTCCGGGAATTCTTTATCCATTATGTCAACCCCGACTTTCATTTGCGAGTCGTCGGGAAGATATTTAGTCATGTCGGTGTTAATGCCGACTCTGAGGGCAAGCAGGCCGCAGACAAGCGTCAGAGCAAGCATTATAATAAAGATCGGGAGCCGCCGCTCCACTATGAAATCAGCTATTTTTCGCATATATAAAACCTCCGTTTGATAACTTAATTAAAAAACATGGAAAAATATGAAAAATGTCTTGACAATTTTAGACAATTATATTATAATACACATGTGTTGAATTGTCAACCGACTGATTTATGCGATACTGTTGTTAATTCAACACACCTGACCGAAAGTGTTGAGTGTTCATTAAAATTTTAAAGGGGGTTTATATCATGAAGAAAAAAGAAAACCGCCGGGTAACGATGACAAAGCAGCTGCTGAAAGACGCGCTGGTGTCGCTGCTCGAGAAGAACGACATCTATAACATTTCGATAAGGGAGCTGTGCGAGGTGGCGGATGTCAACCGCTCTACCTTCTATAAGTATTACGGTTCTCAGTTCGACCTGCTTGCGGATATGGAAAACGACCTGATCCAGATGGTGAATCAGGTCGTTGAAGATAATCCCGCGCAGGCGGAAAAAATTGTGCTGATAATTTGCCAGAACATTGAGGAAAACATCGACCTTTGCCGGCTGCTCGTCAACAACAACGTTGATCCGGCTTTTCCGGAGAAGATGTTTTCTCAGGCAATAATGATACGCAATGAGATATTCCGGCGCCTCGGCAACTCCGAAGGAGCAGAAATCGAATATATGTACAACCTCCTTACCTACGGCAGTTATCAGGCGCTGCGAGTCTGGATAAACAAGGAAAACCGCGAGTCCCCCGAAGAATTTGCAAAGATAATCGACAAAATTATCAGCAGGATGGCATAAACGTTTACCAGGTCTCGAATTGGCTTCGATACAGCTTTGCGTATTCGCCGCCGCGGGAAATCAGCTCGTCGTGTCGCCCCTGCTCGACGATCTCGCCGTTCTGCATAACTAAAATGACATCGGCGTTGCGGATTGTTGAAAGCCGGTGAGCGATGACAAAGCAGGTACGGGGGCCGTCTTCGTCCCGCATCAGCCGCAGCATCGCCGACTGTATCCGCCTCTCCGTCCTCGTGTCGACGTTTGAAGTCGCTTCGTCGAGGATAAGCATATGCGAACTCAGCAGCATCGCGCGGGCAATGGTCAGCAGCTGCTTCTGCCCTTTCGATATGTTTGTGGCGTTGTCGGAGAGCAATGTGTCATATCCGTCGGGAAGGCTCATTATGTAGTTGTGTATTTCTGCGGCTTTGCAGACTTCCTCGACCTGTTCCCTCGTTACTCCCTCCTTGCCGTAAGCGATGTTTTCGAAGATGGTGCCGTGAAAGAGCCAAGTGTCCTGAAGCACCATCGTATAAGCGCGGCGCAGCGAATCGCGGGTAACATCTCTTATCTCATTGCCGTCGATGAATATCTCCCCGCTGTTTACATCGTAAAACCGCATCAGCAGGTTTATGATGGTGGTTTTCCCGGCCCCCGTCGGGCCGACTATCGCGACTACCGTGCCGTGCGGCGCATTAAGGCTGAGGTCGTGGATGATCTGCCGCTCGGGGGTGTAGCCGAAGTTAACGTTCTTTATTTCGACATCCCCTCTTACCGAAACAAGCTCTTTGGCGTCCTTTGAATCCGGCGTCTCCGGCAGCGTATCCATCAGCCGGAAGACTCTGTCGGCGGCGGCGAAGGTTGACTGCAGTTCGGCGAAGATATTCGCAAATTCGTTTATCGGCCCCGAAAACCTGCGGGAATAGAGGACAAATGAGCTGATGTTTCCGATGCTTATCCCGCCGGAGAGATAAAGCAGAGAGCCGAAAACGGAGATAAGCGCCAGCGACAGGTTGTTTATGAAGTTGATCGAAGGGCCGTTTATCGTGCCGTAATAGTCGGCTGTGTAATAGGCGTCGGCGGCGGCTTTGTTTTTGTCGTCGTAGCGGCCGGTCATGTAGCTTTCGCGGTTGTAAGCCTTTGTCGTCTTGACCCCGCCTATCGATTCCTCGGTGTAGCCGTTCAGCTCACCTAAGAGGATAGAGCGCTTCTGGAAGAGAGGGCGGACGACTTTGGTAAGATACCTTGCAAAAACAAAGGAAAGCGGCACCGTGACGGCAAAAACGATGACCAACTGCGGGCAGATGCGGAGCATCATCACAAGCGAGCCGAGCACCGTCACAATCGAAGTCAGTATCTGAAGCAGGTCGGAGCCGAGAGAGGCGTTAATCGTGTCGACGTCGTATGAAATTATCGAGATTATGTCTCCCGTCTGGTGCAGGTCGAAAAAGCCGACCGGCAGCGCAGTCAGGCGGTTGAAAAGGTCCCGGCGGAGAGTATAGACGACCCTGCGGGATACGTTTATCATAATCAGCCGTACTCCGTAGCCTATCGCGGCGCTGAGAAAATAGAACGCAACCATCAGCCCCGCGTATTTGAATACCGTCGGGAAATCGACGGCTCCTTTTCCGCCGGCCATCGCGTCGATCGCCGCGCCGGAAAGTCCGGGTCCGATAAGGGTGAGCAGCGTCGACAAAAGGTTCAGTATGAGCGCGATGAGCATCAGCCATTTCGCGCTTAACAGGTATTTGATAAGCCGCTTCAAAAGCTTGCGCTTGGGCGGGCGGGCGCCCTGATTCATCGTGGCGGTGTATATTCCCGCCGTTGAAGTCCCTCTGCGGTTCATGCTTTCGCCTCCGCTCCGAGAGCCTGCGCTTCCATCTGGGTGTTTGCAATATCGATGTAATCCTGACAGCTCTGCATAAGCTCTTCGTGAGTCCCTTTTCCGATTATCCTGCCGCCGTCAAGGACGAGGATCAGATCGGCGTTCATAATCGAGCTTACCCGCTGGGCGATGATTATTGAAGTGGTTCCGCCGTAATGCTCATGGATCGCGCGGCGGAGCGCCGCGTCCGTTGCGTAATCGAGCGCCGAACTTGAGTCGTCGAGGATAAGAATGTCGGGTTTGCCGGCGAGCGCGCGGGAGATAAGCAGCCGCTGCTTCTGACCGCCGGAAAGGTTAGAGCCTTTGACCGTCAGCGGATGCTCGTAGCCGTCGGGATATTCCTCGATGAATTCGGCTGCCTGCGCCGTTTCGGCGGCAAGGCGGATGTCTTCGTCGGAACGGTTCCGGCCGAAATCGATGTTGGTTCTGATTGTATCTTCAAACAGGAAATCATTCTGGAAGACGACGCCGAACCTGCCGTGAAGCTCACCCGAGTCAAGCGATCTTATGTCGTCGCCGTCGATGCGGATAACCCCGGAACCGGGGTCGTAAAACCTCATCAGCAGATTGATAACGGTGGTTTTTCCCGATCCGGTCGGACCGATGATGCCGAGAGTCTCTCCCGCTTTCAATTCAAAGCTGATATCGCTGACATCGTCGGAAATTCCGTTATATGAGAAAGAGACATTTTCAAAGCTTACATGAGCGTCGGTTTCCTTATAATTTTTCTCGCCTATCGTCAGCTTCGGTCCGAGAGACAATACTTCGTCGATGCGGTTGGCGGAAGCCATGCCTCTCGAAAGGTTGGTGAAAAGCCGGGTGATGCCCATCATTGCGTTGAGAATAATGGTAAAATACGTAAGAAAAGCGATAAGCGTTCCCGGCTGCGTCACTCCCGCGTTTACCCTATAAGCGCCGACCAGAATGACGGCGGCAAGCCCGCAGTTCAGAAAGAGATTCATCACCGAGTTTGTAATGCTCATCACGACGCCGGCCTTGAAGTCGCGGTTTACCACTTCGCGGTTTATCTCGTCGTAGCGGCTTCTTTCGTAATCGGTCTTCGAGAGGGCTTTTATAACCCGGACGCCGCCCATAAACTCCTGAACCTTGCGGACGAGGATGTCCTGCGCTTCCTGAACCTTCGTATAAAGCGGAATACCCCGGCTTGAAACTATCCAGACGACAACGCCGAGCAGCGGCAGGATAAACAGCAGAATCAGCGTCAGAACCCTGTCCATCGTCAGGGTTATCGTTATACCGCCGATCAGCAGGATAGGCGCTCTCACTCCGAGCCGCTGCATCATGCCTATCATGTGATGAACGTTATAGGAATCGGAGGAAAGCCGGGAGATGAGCGACGGAATGGTCAGCGTGTCTATCTGAGACGCCGAAAGCGTCGATATTTTGACGAAGGTATCATGTCGGATGCGCTCCGTAGCGTCCCGCGCCACCTTCGCGGCGAACCGGTTTGCGATTACGTTTCCCGCCATCGCCAATATTGCGCATATGACCATCAAGCCGCCCCATGACCAGATAAGAGGGCGGCTTTTCGTGGGCACGACGCTGTCAAGAATATATGAGAGTATCCACGGTATTGCGAGGTCCATGAAGGTGCCGAGCAGCTTTATCAAAAGTCCGCCGGTCATCCTCCCTGCCATCGGTCTGAGATACCGCAAAATCATTTTCATCAGGCTTTTCCTCCCGAATCCGGCTCACAGCAGCGATTTTCCATATATTCGGCGGCGCGGTCATGCATTATGCCTAAAAGCCGCGCGACCGTCTCCTTTTCCTCGTCGGTGAATCCTTCGGTAAGATAGGAATCCCAGTCGCGGAGCATCCCGCGGATGAAGGGCAGAATCTTTTCCGACTTTTCCGTCGGATAAACTTCGATCCCCCGTCTGTCGGCAACGGAGGTTATTCGGTTCACATATCCGGACGATTCGAGCGCGGCAAGCTGTCTTGCGACATTCGATTTATTCACAAATATCTTTTTCGCAAGCCCGTCCTGCGAAATGCCGGGTTCGCGGCAGACGTTGAGTATATATACGTATTGGCTTGAGGTAAGCTCTGTCCCGGCAAGCCTGTCGGCTCTGTATTGATCCGAGCAGCGCGATATCCGGCTGATGAATTTCATAAGAGAAGTATAGACCATGTCGATATCCGCGGGGAAATCACATCCCGCACTCCTTTTTTAATAATATCCCGTCCCGGGATTTTTGCCCTCGGCGGGCAGCCCGCAATTAATTGCGGGCGCAACTTTTATTTCGGATATTATATCAGATTTAAAGGCTTATGTCAATGGATGTTTGCATAAAAAATCAAAGGCAAACCTCGGATATTACTGAATAATCGACTCCTATTCAAACCCTCGCCATATAAAAAACCCGCCC
>DUUJ01000111.1 GCA_012841635.1 Clostridiales bacterium
ATATTGCTTTCAAGAAACAGCGATATATGATCCTCGGCGCGGGTTATCGCAAATCCGGCGCGGCGGCCGAAGGCGAAGATGTTGTTGACTATCATGTTCTCGCGGCCGTAATGCTGATGGAACGCCTCGTCGGAGAAGTCGTAGCAGAGATTGTCGCGGACGGTGATGCCGGTCGAGCCTTCGTCGAGGTAAATTCCCCAGCCGCCGTAGACGGCCGCGTTCACGTCGCTTATCACGTTGCCGGAGAGCACCGTGTTTTTCTGCACGCCCAAGGTGTAAATCCCGCCGAGGTCGGAGAGGAGTCCCTGCCCTAAATTGCTTATGCGATTGTCTTTTATCTTGTTGCCGTCGGTGACGGTGTCGCTGTAGCCCCAGCTCCAGCCGCAGGATACGCCCGAATAATAGCCGTCGGTTATATCGTTATTGCTGACTTCGCAGTTAAGGCAGTAGCGCATCAGCACTCCGACGCCGTTTGCAAACACCCGGCCGTAGCCGTCAATGATATTTCCGCATATCACGGCGTTTTCGATGCATCCGGCTCTGTCGTTCTCGCCGCCCAAATGTATCGCGCCTGCGCCGAGGTCGTAAAAGTCGCAGTTTTCGATAATCAGGCTGCTGACCGCCTTTTCGGCGCGCAGAGCGGTGCAGCCGAGTCCTTTGAAGCGGCAGGAGATGAAAGCAATTCCGCTGCCGTTTTTGATATTGACGGCCGCCGTCGGCAGATCCGTCGCCGCCTGGCTCGGGGCGCGGTCGGCGATATCCCAGCCGCTCGCGGCAAAGCCGACGCCTTCAAAAGAGATCGACGCTCTTTCGGCGGTGGATGTTGCGCCGTCTATCGAGATCAGCCGTTCAAGTCCGCCTATCCAGACGGAGAGGGAGGATATATCCTCTCCCGCGGGCGGGATAATATATATAAGGTTCTCTTTGCGGTCGATATACGCCTGTCCCGGATGGCGGAGGCCGGATTTTACGTTTTCGAAATGGAATTTGGCCCCGCCGCTGCCGTGGCCGGAGTAAAGGCTGAAGCCGGTTTCGGCGCCCAAAGTGATTTCATTTTTCGGGTAGTCGATGCTCTTTACCGACAGCCTGTCGTCGTCCCAGTAGTTGTACATCCGCATCTGAACGCCGGCAAGATCGCCGATGTCGTCGAGCGGGGTCGACGAATGGATGACGGACGAGCCTTCCGAGTATTCGGTCGGTCCTTCCGGGACGCAGACGAGCAGCGAGCCGTCATAGGGGTATACGGGGCGGGTCAGCCGGGCGGCGCTCATTATATCGGTTCCGATGAATACGTCTCGGTAAGAGGCGCCGCCGTCGGCCGAAAGTTCGGGAGGCAGCGGGGCTGAATAAACGGCGGTGCCGTTCAGCTGTGTTTCTTTGAATGTATTGCCGGGGATTTTCACGGCGCCGGAGATGACGGCTTTTCCTTCCCCTCTGAAGGCGACCGTCGAAAAGCCGAGGGTTTCTTCGGTGAGTTCAAGCGGTTTTTGAAGGATATATTCGCCGGGGGCGAGGTTTATCGTGACGTGGTAAAGCTTTCCCGCCTCAGCCGAGTCGGCGAGGAATTGTATCGCCGCTTCAAGTCCGGCTTTGTCGGTGACGCTGTGTATCATATGCTCGTAAACCGCCTTTCCCGAAGGCGAAAAGGTATAGTCCCAGGCGGTTTCGCCTGCCGCGGCTTCGTCGAAAATCGCGGTTACCGCGGCGCAGAGCTGCGCGTCGTCGCTGCCGTAGACGGTCATCATCCCGCCGGTGCAGTCGACTTTCCAGCCGTCGACATTTTCGTCCCGCATAAAGCCGATCACTCCGCCGGGCTTATTTTCCGCCGACAGCGCAAGTCCGGCAAGTTCCGCCGCCTTCTTTTGCATCAGCGCGACGGCGCGGCGGCTGCCTTCGGCTCCCGAAAGCGAAAATTCGCCGAGAGGTTTGCCGAATACGGTGATATTTTCTATCTGATAATTTTCAAGGTGTTCCATACCGTCCTCCGGAAGCTGTTCGGGGCCGTCGGGGCAGTTTTGCGCAAGCCAGAGGCAGGCGTCTTTGACCGCCTCTTCCGAGCCGCCGCACAGGGCGACGAATCCGGAACCGTCGGCTTTGATCCGCCAGTCGCGTAGCCTCAGTCCCGCCGAGGTTTTTTCGGAAAGCGCGCGGGTGGTAAGTCCTACGAGTATCTCTTTTCCCGATGTCGGGAGTTCTTCATTCCGGCCGACATAGTCGGTCGAAAGGTCAATTTCCGCCCCTCCGGCGCCGAGCGCTTTGCGCAGTTCAACCGCCGCCGTAATGAGCGTATCCGAAACGCCGTAGTCGGGCCGGATGACGGTATATCCCGCCCAGCCGGCGGGGGTGTCCTGTGGGGAAGTTGACGGCGGCGCTTCGTGTGACGGAGTATCGCCGGGGACATTTCCGGCGTCGTCATCAGCGGTTTCGCCCGCGTCGTTTGTGACGGTCGCCGTGTTGTCAATATCTCCGGTCTCGGCGTCCCCGCCCTTCCCGGAACAGGAGACTGCAAAAAGCAAAACGGCGAGCAGAATCAGAAAAACGGATAGTTTACGCATGTTACAGCCTCCTTTATAATTGTTGTACGGTTTACACACTAAACTCCGGCACTAATTTCAAATAAATTGATTTTGCGAAGCAAAACACGATGTTTCACATAGTGAAACTCGCGAATAGCGCTTCGCGCTATTCAATTCATATAGAAAAAACACCGATAACGACTTTGCTTTGGTGCGGCGATATATTTCCGTAGGAAATATTCGCGAATAGCGCCTTCAATTGATTGTTTTGCGAAGCAAAACATACCTTAGAAAAAACACCGATGATAACTTAACTTTGGTGCGGAGATGTTTTGGCGGAGCCAAAACTCTCGAATAATGTCGGCGCGGAAGCACCGACATTATTCAATTCAAAAGGCGGCGCTTCCGGTGGTTCTCGGGAACAGCGACACGTCGCGGATGTTGTCCATACCGGTTATGTACATTATCATCCGCTCGAAGCCGAGGCCGAAGCCGGCGTGGTGAGTGCCGCCCCAGCGGCGCAAGTCGTTATACCAGCGGTAGTTTTCGACGTCCATTCCGAGTCTCTTGATGTTGTCTTCAAGTATGTCGAGGCGCTCCTCGCGCTGACTGCCGCCGCAGAGCTCGCCGACGCCGGGGACAAGCATATCCGCCGCCGCGACGGTCTTTCCGTCGTCGTTCAGCCGCATATAGAAGGACTTTATCTCTCTCGGCCAGTCGGTGACGAACACCGGCTTTTTATAGTGCTGTTCGGTCAGGTATCTCTCATGCTCGGTGGCGAGGTCTTCTCCCCAGCCGAGGGGGTATTTGAAGCTGACGCCGCTTTCTTTTGCTTTTTGAAGGATTTCTATCGCCTCGGTGTAGCTTACCCGCACGAACTCGGAGGAGACGACGTTGTTGAGCTTCTTTATCAGCTCCTTGTCGTTCCAGCGGTTGAAGAATTCGATTTCTTCCGAGCAGTTTTCCATAACATAGTTGATTATGTATTTGACTAAGTCTTCGGAAAGCTGCATTTCATCGGCGAGATCGGCGAAGGCTATCTCCGGCTCAATCATCCAGAATTCGGCGGCGTGGCGCGGGGTGTTGCTGTTTTCGGCGCGGAAGGTCGGACCGAAGGTGTATATCTTGCCGAACGCCTGAGCCAGCGCCTCTCCGTTGAGCTGACCGGATACGGTAAGGAACGCCTCTGCGCCAAAAAAGTCTTGCGACCAGTCAATCTCGCCGGATTCGAGGCGCGGCGGGTCGTTTACGTCCAGCGTCGTGACGCGGAACATCTCTCCGGCGCCCTCGCAGTCGGATGTCGTGATTATCGGGGTGTGGATATACATATAGCCGCGCTTGTTGAAAAATTCGTGGATAGCGAAAGCGGCGGCGGAACGGACGCGGAATACCGCGTTGAAGGTGTTGGTGCGGGGACGCAGATGCGCCAGCGAGCGGAGATATTCGCGGGTGTGGCGCTTGTTCTGTATCGGGTATTCCGGGTCGGACGCGCCCTCTACCGTGACTTCGGTCGCTTTCAGCTCATACGGCTGCTTCGCGCCGGGGGTGAGGGTGAAAATCCCCTTCGCTATAATGGCGGCGCCGATATTCAGGGAGGCAATATCATTGTAATTCGAGAGCTTCGATTCCTCGATGACTATCTGAAGGCAGGAGAATGTCGAGCCGTCGTTCAGCTCAATGAAGCCGAAAGCGTTTGACGCGCGGATATTGCGCACCCATCCGGCGACGGTTACCTCTTTTCCCGAATAAAGCTCCGCAGAGCCGCGAAGCTCATGCAAATCAGTGCGAACCATGACATAAACTCCTTGATATATATAGATTTTTTGTGCGGGTAATACTTGCCGACACGTCAACAGCAAATAATAACTAAACTTTGAGCGGCGATATATTTCCGCAGGAAATATTCGCAGAATATCCGCTTCGCGGATATTCACTTGACTTTGGTGCGGAGAGTTTCGCCGAAGGTGAAACTCTCAGCTTACACCGGCAAAGCCGGTGTAAGCAGATTATCGTTTTGAAAACTGCCTTCTGAGCCCGGTAAGCAGAAAGACGATTCCGACGCTGACAAGGATATGCGCGATTCCGGCGACGCCGGATATCGAAGCGTCGGCGGCCGGGGAAAGCTCGGTCCCGAGCACCTGAAACACGCCGCGGACAATCATCATGACGACCATAAGCGGAAGGCCTATGTTGTAAAGATACATGAAGACGCGGAAGGATTTTCGCACGCTGAGGTCGCTGTTTCTTTCAAAAAGCGCGACTATCAGGAACATAAACATTCCCAGCATGAACAGGTGGGTGTGAACGCGGCTGAGCGCCGTCTCGCCGGTGAAGCCTTTGAATTTCGTGAATTCCCGGTAAAAGACGCCTCCCGCCATCGCGGCGATTGCGTATATAAGGGAGCAGGATATATATTTTTTCATGACAAAGCCCCTTTAAGCGTCGGCTGTATATAAGACTCTTTTTTGAGCGGAAAAGTTTCGCCTTCGGTGAAACTTGCGGCGGATGTTTCGCATCCGCCGGCGCCACTCAATTATACCATGATATTTTACTTCATTGCAATGGGATAAAGTTAATTATTATTATATTTTGTAATAAATATGGATTGTATAGGGCAAAATCGGCGGAAATTCATGATTCTGACAAAAACGGCGCAAAAAAGCTGAAGCAAAAACTGAGTTTCGCTTCAGCTCCTCCACACTATTTTTCAAGCAGATCGCTGTGAGTTCCGGTTCTGATCAGGGTCAATACAAGCAGATCGTTTTGTATGCGGTAGACAAGCAGCCAATCCGGCTGAATGTGACATTCACGGTATCCGTTCCAATTTCCGGTCAAGGCGTGATCTCTGTTTTTTTCGGGAAGCGGTTCGCCTCTTGAAAGTTTACGAATGATCTCGTCAAGAAGGTTAATATCCAGATTGCGCTTCAGGGCAAGCCTGTAGTCTTTCTTGAACTGACTTGTCCAAATAATGTCAAAGATCTGATTCATTTTTTAACGCTTTCAGCGCTTCTTCAACGTCGGAGTAACGTTTTACCGACGAATCACGGGCGATGCGCTCCGCCTCCAGCATGGCGGCGACGGTTTCCTTGTTCGGCTGCTCTATGCGAACATCAAAGGGAAAACCGCCGACACGGAGAGACTGGCGAAGAAAGACATTGATAGCGGTTGTAAGGTTGATTCCGAGTTCGCCGAACATCTCTTCGCACTGTTTTTTGATGTCTTTGTCCATGCGGACGCTGAAATTAGTAGTTTCGGCCATGGTTTTCAGCTCCTTTCTTTGCTGTTGCACATATATTATACGCCAAATGCGTTGCAATATCAATATATCAGACGAATAATTCGCAATTATTTTTCGGAAAATTCAGACCGATTCGGGTAAACCCGAAAAAATTTCGGCATGGAGTAAAATCGCTTCGCGCACAAGAATCGACTTCGATAAGAGCAAATAATAACTAAACTTTGAGCGGCGATATATTTCCGCAGGAAATATTCGCGAATAGCGCCGGAGGCGCTATTCAATCTCCAAAAGCCTTGCCGCGTTGCCGTAGAAGATGTCGCAGGCGTCTTCGGGCGAGGCGTTTTTGCTGTTTTCCAGCGCCTGTTTCATCGCTTTTATCTCTTCATACATAAAGAAAGTGATCTTTTCCGCTTCCTCTTCGCAGACCTCCCGCAGGTGCGGGTCGGGGACTTCGGAGGGGTACATTCCCGGCGGGACGAGGTTTATATAAGTGCCGTTTTCCTCAATCCGCCGCATCCGCATCCGGGTGATGGGCAGGTCGGTGCCCCAGAGTACCCGCTTCGGGCCGACGGCGTCGAGCAGCTGCCGCATGACTTCCGCGTTGGTGTTTGCGCAGAAGTCGAAAAGCAGGTCGTCGCAGTCGGGGCAGGCGCAGAGCCTTTCGAGCGCGTCGCCGACGTCGCTTACGCAGTAGGCGCGGCCGATATGCGCGATTATCAGGCGAAGTTTTTTCCACCGCTGTTTTATCTCAATTATCTGCGCGATGTTGACCGGGTCGCGCAGGCGGCAGGGGCGCGGGATATGCAGCATAACGATTCCGCCCATCCGGTCGATTACTTCGAGCTGTTCCGGCGGGAAAAAGTCGTAGATTCGTATCTCTTTTTCCGGCAGATAGGCGGGGGAGAGGTCGAGATAGCTCTTTATGCCGCGGAAATTTCCGATTTTTATCGCAACTTCAAGCTCTTCGGCGCTCTGGCGGGGATGCGAATAATAGAGAGCGGGGATGCCGTGTTCTTTTGAAACTTTGGCAATGTAGCGGTTTTGCGGCTTCATGCTTTCGGGGGCGGAGGAGGAGCCGCCGGTGGTGCCGAAAATCAGCGGCGTTACTTCGATGCCGGGGAACATCAGCCGGTATGTCTCGAAAAGGTCTTCTATCGGGTTTTCGGCGGCGACGAGGTCGGGCCAGGTGACGGTTCGGCGGGGACCTTTGTTTTCGTCACCCGATTTGTCGATATCGCTGTTGCGCCAGACATGGCAGTGGATATCAATCATCTTCGGCGGAAGCAGCTCTTTTATCGATTCGTATTCTTCTCTGTCATAGGCGGTAATCGGAAACAGCATGGCAATTCCTTTCGTTTATTATATAAAACTTAAATAATGACTTATTTTCGGGACGGATAACCCGCCCCGCCGGTTATTCGGTTTTTTTCAGCCTTTCATAAGTAATGACAATATGCTCGTCGACGAATTTTTTAAGTTCTCCTTCCGGCGTTATTCCCATCCTTATGTTGTAATCGGGACGGCAGGCGGCGTAATCGGCGAGGAATCCCCCCAGCGGCGTCGAGGGAGCGCCGGCGGCCATAAGCGCGCCGTTTAAAAGGTTGTATGAGGTGACTTTGTTGCCGGTTCCGGCGCGAAGCACCTTATTGTCGGCAAGCGGGAAATTCGCGGCTACGAGGAAAGGCGTCGACTGAGTAATCTGCCGCTCGGCGGCCGAGACGAATGAGGGGTCTTCGACAAGTCCGCCGGCGGCGTATCCGGAAAGATTCGCGCCCAAAGTCGGCGCGTGGTCGCCGAACCAGATAAGCATCGTCGGGCGGGAAGCCGTTTTTGTGTATTCGTAAAGTCGGGCGAGCGATTCGTCGGCGTCGCAGAGACCCTGCGTAAAGTTCAGGACGGCGTTTTGCACCGATTCGTCGTATCTGCCCTCTTCAAACTCGGCTCTTATCGTAAATTCCTCTTCGGCGAATTTGTTTTCATACGGCTGGTGGTTTTCCATGCTGACGGCGAAGACAAAGAGGGGCTGTTCTTCTTCGCGGTTTTCGAGGACGTGTTTTATATATTCGACGAAAGTAAAGTCGCTTATTTGGCGGCCGCGATAGAGCGGCTCGATGCCGGAGATGTCTTCAAGCTCTCCGGCGAAAAGGCATTCGTCGAAGCCGAGCAGCGGCCAGACCGATTTTCTCCTGTAAAAGCTCGGCAGATACGGATGCAGCCCGACGCAGCGGTAGCCCTCGTCTTTAAGGTCGCGGACATGGCAGGGGAAGTCGGATTTGATATACTGATACGGCACCGAACCGCTCGGCAGGCCGTCGGTGGTAAGTCCGGTCAAAAGCTCGAATTCCGGCCGCGCCGTGCCGCCGCCGAAACCGGTCGTGTAAAAACTGCCGGAGATAACGCCGTCATCCGACGCTATGCGGTCGAAATGCTCCATCGGGTCTTTTGAATACCCGAAATCCGCGTCATCGGCGCCGGTCTTGAAAAACTCAACGCCGCGGAGCTGACGGGCGTCCCAATAAGATTCGCTTAAAACGAGGATGATATCCGGACGGGCGAAATCGTCTTCGGCGGGCTTTTCCGGGTATCTTGCCAGAATTTCCCCGCCGAGTCCCGGATAATAGCCGTCGGGGCGGGAGATGCCGCCGGAGAGGAGGTTTATGACAAAGGCGCCGCAAAGGCCGTTCTGCTCGTAGTTTGAGTTTTGCAGCGCCATGTCTTCGAGGTAGAGGGAGCTGCGGTTAAGCGTCTTCTCCACCCTTTCGGGGGTGGAGACGGAGAAAACGAGAAAAAAGACGATGAGCGCCGCCGCCGGC
>DUUJ01000112.1 GCA_012841635.1 Clostridiales bacterium
TATATAAAACACAAAATTATGGAAAAAGGCAATGCCGGACTATAAGCTCTATAAAGTGAGTGATCAGAACATTGTATTTGCAACGAAAGTTTCCAGAGATATAAAGAAGCTGGAAAGAAAGTATACAATTATAAACGATTGCATCCTGACAGGAATGATTGATATATATGGAGGAAAACAATATGAAACACGATTTTCGGGAATTCGACTTCCCGCGCGCGTCGCCGGAAAGCGAGGGGATTCCCTCCGGCGCGATAAACGCCTATCTCGATCGCATGAAAGAACTCGGCATCGGCATACAGGGATTTATCCTTATGCGGCGCGGAAACATCGTCTCGGAGATGGCGGCGTCGCCGTATAAAATTACCGACCGGCGGCACGTCTATTCGATTTCAAAGTCATGGTGCGGCGCGGCGATAGGCATTGCCCGAGACGAGGGGCTGATTTCGCTTTACGACAAAGTCATCTCCTTCTTCCCGGACAAGCTGCCGGAAACCGTTTCGGAGAATCTTTCGCTGATGACCGTCGCGGACCTGCTTTCGATGAGCTCCGGCCACGAAACCGACTCGACCGGCGCCTGCCTCAATTCCCCCGACGGCGACTGGGTGAAGACGTATCTCGCCTACGAAGTGAAATACCGCCCCGGCACCCATTGGTGTTACGATTCGGCGAATCAGTATATGCTCTGCGCGATAATCGAGCGGGTAGCCGGCGTTTCGGCGCTTGAATACCTGCGCCCGCGGCTGCTAAATCCGCTGGGGATAAGGTGTGAAGACGTAAAAACCGATTCCGGCATCGAGCGCGGCGTTGAATGGGACCGCTGCCCGCAGGGCATCTGCGAGGGCGGCTGGGGAATTCACGTCTCGCCTTTGGATATGCTGAAATTGGGCTCGGTTTATCTGAACGACGGAATGTTCAACGGCAAGCGGATTTTCAGCCGGGACTGGGCGCGGCGCGCGTCGGCTTATCACACCGAAAACAGCGGCACCGCCGACTGGAGCCAGGGCTACGGCTACACCCTCTGGCGGTGTCAGCATCAATGCTTCCGCGGCGACGGCGCTTACGGTCAGCTGATGGTGGCGCTGCCCGAACAGGAGGCTGTCTGGATTCAGACCGCCGAAGACAACCGATTTCAAGACGCGATGGACGCTTTTTGGGAGCTTGTCTACCCGCACTTTAACCGCTCAGCCCTGCCGGAAAACGAAGCCGCGCTCTCGGAACTTCGCAAAACCGAGCAGTCGTTTGAGTTTCAGACGGCGCTCTGCGGCGGCGAAGAAAAGGACTTCGACGGCGAATATAAAGTCGAAGGGCTTATGGACGTCGAGAAATTAATCATAAAGACGGAAGGCAGAAAAGCCGCGCTGAGCTTCGTCTTCCCGGACGGGACAAGGACGATCTGGGCTGTGAACGGCGGTTGGAGACGGACATTTATCGAAAACTTCCCTTCCGCGCTGTACGAATGGATGCTCCGCCCGGAAAGCCGCCGCCGCGCCGAAGCCGCCGCGACTTTCAAATGGGAGGGTAACCGGCTGTGCTTCAAAATTCAGTTCGTCGACTCGCCGCACGGTCAGAGTCTTGTGTTCGATTTCGATAAAAAGGTGATGACTGCGTCGGGAACTGCCGTCCCGGACGGAAAGCGGGAGTACCGGCTGAGCTGAGTTAACGCTGCTCCCGCAATTTGCCGAATGATTGCCGTTATTTTTGCGCCTGTTTTTGCCGGAACCCGAACAAACACCGAAGGGGAATTACTATGAAAAAGCTTATCTGCCTCATATCGGCAATAATAATGCTGATCGCCCTCGCCGCCTGCGAGGCAAAAGAGGCGGCTGCCGCAGAAACCCCCTCTGCGGAAATACCGCCCATAGAAGCTCCGCCCGCGGAAGCTCTTCCTGCGGAAGTCCCCCAAAACTACGACCCCGGAATGGGCAGAATTTCCCTGTCCGCCTGCCCTCATTCATTGATAGTATACAGAAACGAATACGCAAACTCCTACCATTTAATCGTGTATGAGCAGCTCGTCGACCGGGAAGAATACCTCAAATGGTCGACATCCTACGGCGAAGACTATGAGAAATACAACATCGCTCAATTTATATCCGATTACAATATCCCGAGAGAGAAGTTTGAATTCGTAATAAAATACTCAGAAAACGTGAGATACCAACTGAATTACAATGCAGACGCCATCTACGGCGGCACGGCGAACGAGTATTACAGCGACAAAAACCGAGATGAGCGGCTGCGGATTTTTTACCTTAACAGTTTCCTGTTCGATCTGAAACACAATCTGTTATCTTATGTAAAGGATAACCGACCGGACGCTTATAAAGCGTGGAAAAAGCGGCTCAACGAGACCCGCGAATGGCTCAAAGACCCGGTGCCCGAGGGGATAAGCGAAAATTTCCTGACCTTCAGCGGACAGATAAGCCGCTGGGATATCGCGCCGTTTATCGCCGAATTCGGCATAGACGAAGCGGTTGTCCGGCAGTCGCTGCCCTTTTCGTTGGCTGAGGACTACAACAGGCAGTCGCTTAAAATCGACGAGCTTTTCGCCGACGTCGCATCCGGCAATTTCAAAGCGGATGAAGACTATATTTTAAGCGCAGCGCCGGACATCGCGGCAGACGCCGAACCGGAAATGGCAATTCCGGTTGAAGTTATTCAGGATATACCGCTTGCGCCATGAAACCACACGACAGCAATCCCGGGACTAACCAAAGTCCCGGTTTTTTATCGGCTTTCGGCTGTATTACCCTTACCCCCGCCGCGCCCCGTACCACAGCCGCGCCGCGTGGTACGCCGCTTCATAGAGATCGCCTTTTGCGCGTCCGGCAAGCTCTTCCGGGCGGACGGCGCCGCGCTGGGAGCAAAGTATTGCGGTTATGCCGTATTCCGACAGCAATTCCGGCGGGAGAACATCGGCAGCCCCGGCGATTACGAGTACCGGAACGCCTGCCGATTTCGCTCTTGCCGCCGCCGCGCCGACCGCCTTTCCGTTGAGGCTGGTGTGGTCGAATTTTCCTTCTCCGGTCACTACAAGCGCGGCTTCTTTGAGCAGTCCGTCAAAATCGGCGGCGTCAAGCACCACCTCGGCGCCCGGGCGAAGCCGCCCGCCCAAGAACACCGCCGCTCCGGCGCCCGCTCCGCCTGCGGCGCCCCCGCCTTCAAGCTCGAGTATATCGGGGGAGCAAAGCCCGCTTTCCACCCAAAGCGCGGCGAGATGCCGCAGTCCTCTGTCAAGCCGCTCCACCATCGCCGCGTCCGCGCCTTTCTGCGGCGCGAAGTTCGCCGACGCTCCCCGCGCCCCCGCCATCGGAAATTTCACGTCGCACATGACGTCGACGTCGGTCCCGGCAAGCCGGGAATCAAGCCCGGAAAGGTCGATTTTCGCGATATCCGAAAGGTTGCCGCCGGAGGGAATGAAGCTTCTGCCCTCTTTGTCGGTGAAGACGGCGCCCAACGCCGCCGCCATTCCCGCGCCGCCGTCGTTTGTCGCGCTGCCGCCGAGGGTGAGTATCAGCCGCTTTGCCCCGAAGTCGAGGGCGGCTTTGATAAGCTCCCCGACGCCGTATGTCGTCGCGAGTTCCGGGTTTCGCCGCTCGCTTTGGGTAAGCGCCGCGGCGGCGGCAAGTTCGACAACGCCGGTAATACCGTCTTCCGCGTCCAGAATCCCGAAAAATCCCTTTACCCGCTGTCCTTTCGGCTCTCCTTTGAGCGATATGAGGGCGTCGGGACCGCAGACATCCTTATAAATCAGCTTTGCGCCGAGGGCGGCGGTCGTCCCCTCTCCGCCGTCCGCCATAATAAGGCGGCTGAGGCGCGGCGGCGAAGCGCCAATGTCGCAAGCGGCAGATTTGAACGCCTCCGCGATAATCTCCCCCGCATCGGCGGAAGATATGGTGCCCTTGAACGAATCGGGGGCTATGATAATTAATTCGGATGACTTCATTAATTTTTCCTTTCGCGCTTGACACGGCGCTTTCGGTGTGGTATCATTAAGATGACGAAACAGGTGTATTATTGAACATATAAAAGGATATACAAAATGACCGATATATTGGAAATCTCCGCGCTGTCGGCGGAACAGCTTGCAAAAATCGAGCGGCTGCGGGAAGCGGCGCTTCACTCCGGCTTTGACACATCGGAATACTGGTATCTTTTCTGGAAGAGTTTCCGGGAAAACAGCTGGACGGTCGGACTTCAGACGCGGTACGCAAAGGCATTAAGCTATATGTTTGAAAACGTCGAAATCGCCCTCGACCCGAACGAACTCATCCCCGGGCGGATAAGCTCGCGAAAGCTGACCGAAGCGGAGGAAGAGGAATACAAGCTGCTGCGCGAATGGACGATGGCGGGCGGCGCCGCTCCCGTCGGGCAGGAGTCGCACATGGCTGTCGACTACGAGCTTCTGATGAAAGAAGGCCTGGGCGGAATAGCCGAAAAAATCGACCGGCATCTCGCCGCTCTTGATTTAAACACTCCGGACGGACTTGCAAAGCAGGAGTTTTACAATTCGGCGAAAAAATGCCTAAACGCCGTCGTAAACTTCGCCCACCGCTACGCCGACGCGGCGAGAGAGCTGGCAAAAACCGCCTCCGGCGAGGATAAAGCCGAACTTGAGCTCATCGCCGACGACCTTCAAAGAGTGCCGGAATACCCGCCGGAGAGCTTTCTTCAGGCGGTAAGATCGGCGCATTTCGTGACTTTCTGTCTTACGATGAAGCCGCTGAAGCACGTTTCGAGCCAGTATCAGCTCGGCCGCCCCGACAGATATCTCTACCCCTTTTACGAGCGGGATATCAAATCCGGCAGACTTACCCCCGCCCGCGCGCGGCTTATCTGCGACGCTTTCGCGATATCCATCAACCGCCGGGTGCCGCACGGCCTCAGTTCCGGCTACATGGTCGGCGGAAGACGCCCCGACGGCTCCGTCGTTTCAAACGACCTTACCCGACTTCTGATGAACGCCGTCGCCGACACACGGCTTGTCTATCCGTCCGTCGGATTCTGCGTCTGCGCCGACGGAAAGGCGACCCCGGACGAAGACATCAATCTCGCCTGCAGAATCCTCGCCTCCGGCCGCTCGCATCCGGCTATTTTCAACGACGACGTCATCCGCCGCGGGCTTATGATGTACGGCGTTTCGGAGGAGGAAAGCTGCCTTTACATCCACTCGACCTGCGTCGAGATAACCCCGGCGAACTCATCCAACGTCTGGGTTGCAAGCCCTTATCACAACCTGGTTCAGACGCTGCTCGACACCCTCAAAGACAGGGATTTCGGCTCGACCGAGGAGATTTTAAGCGAGTTTTACCTTCAGCTTGCAAACCGCATCCGGCAGGGCTGGAAAAACGAGTGCCTCAACCGCTATGAGCGGACGCTGAGCTGTGACCCGCTGCTTTCCTGCTTTGTAAACGACTGTCTTTCCGAAGGCGTCGACATCGAGCGGGGCGGGGCGAGATACAACTGGATAATGCCCTCTTTTGTCGGGCTTTCCAACGTCTGCGACGCCCTCGCCGCGATAGAGGAGCTGGTTTTCAGCCAAAAACGGCTGACGCTCGACGAGATAAAAGCCGCCTGCGCCGCCGACTTCAAGGGAGCGGAAGAAATTAAAGAGCTGCTGCTCTCGGCGCCGAAATACGGCAACGACGACGACAGAGTCGACAGACGGGCGCTCGAAATCTCCGATTTCATCAAAAGTGAATGTAAAAAATACACAACGCCGCTTAAAAACGGCCGCCTCGTCCCCTCGATGTTCTGCTGGATAATGCACGACCACTTCGGTCAAGCCACCGGCGCTTCCCCCGACGGCCGAAACGCGGGATTCCCGCTCGGCGACGGCTCGGGACCGGCGCAGGGGAGGGAGAGAAAAGGCCCGACCGCGTCGCTGATTTCAAGCACAAAATGGGACCACGCGCCGTTCATCGGCGGAGTTGCCGTCAATATCAAATTCTCGAAAAGCCTGCTTTCCGACAACGCAGTCCCGCTGCTCGCCGCCCTTACCAAGGGCTACCTTAAA
>DUUJ01000113.1 GCA_012841635.1 Clostridiales bacterium
AACGGCGCTCAAGCGCGGCGTCTTTTTCTATATGCCGGCGGTATTCGTCTATGGTAGTGGCGCCGATTACCTGTATATCGCCTCTTGAAAGGGCGGGTTTCAGGATATTTGCGGCGTCTACCGCGCCTTCCGCCGCTCCGGCGCCGATGATGGTGTGTATCTCGTCGATAAAGAGGATGAGATCTTTATTCGCCTTAACCTCGTTCATCATGCTCTTCATCCGCTCCTCGAATTCGCCGCGGTATTTCGCGCCGGCGACCATTGAGCTGATGTCGAGCGAGATTATCGATTTCCCGGTCAGGGTATCGGGTATATCGCCCGAGGCGATTCGCTGCGCCAGTCCCTCTGCCACAGCGGTCTTGCCGACTCCCGGTTCGCCTATCAGGCAGGGATTGTTTTTGGTGCGTCTCGAGAGTATCTCTATCACCCGCTCCATTTCGCTTTCCCTGCCGATTATCGGGTCAAGCTCGCCTTTTTTTGCCATATCGGTAAGGTCGCGGGCGTATTGCTTCAGCGTCGGGCTTTTTGCAAGCGCCGGAGAGTCTGAGCCGTAATCGGTTTTCTGCCCGGCATCCTGCCCGGTTTCCTGTTCGTTTATCGCCTTCTCGGCGGTTCCTCCGGATTCTTTCAGGTAAGCGGTTATCTCTTCTTCGAGTTCCTGCGCGGATACCCCGAAATTCCCGAGTGTTTTGACCGCTTCGCAATCGGTTTCGCCGAGCATCGCAAGCAGGATATGTTCGGTGCCTATATATCTCTGACCGTTTTTCACCGCGTGCATCGATGACATCTCTATCATCTTTTTTGTGCGGGGAGTCATGTCGTTGAACCCGACGGTCGTCTGACGCCTTCCGGTTCCCAGCGTCGCTATCATATAATCTCTTGCGTTTTCATGGGCGACGCCGTGTTTTTCAAGCAGCTTTGCCGCCGCCGATGTCTTCTCCGCGAGCAGTCCGAGCAGGATATGCTCCGAGCCGACATATGAATGACCCATTTCTCTTGCGGCATACATCGCCCGGTTGAGCGCGTTCTGAGCCGCTTGTGTAAAGCTGATTATTGCCATATTTTTTTATTTATTAATATGGGACTCCACCCCCATGTTCTATAAATTGTGATTTTCTATACTTCCGAAAAAATGTGTTTTTTGTTTATGCTTATTTATTTTCTTTCATAACTGCGAGGACGAGGCGGCGCATCAGATTCGCGCGGCTTTCGTCGTCCGCGGCGGCGGAAATCGCGATAAGCATCAGCTTTCGTTCCCGCCGGCTGATAAAACCGGCTCCGTCGAGATTGTCGATATAAGCCGAAGCGGATCTTGCGTCGATTTCGTCGCCGATGGCGCAGAAAAAGTGCATCAGGTATTCATCCGCGCAGATTTTGCGGCGGATTATCCTCACATAACCGCTGCCGCCGCGCCTGCTTTCGACGAGATAACCCCGCTCGGGAGTGAATCTTGAGCTGATGACGTAATTTATCTGGCTCGGCACACAGCCGACCTTCGCCGCAAAATCGTTGCGCCGGATGACAAGCATCCCGCCTTCCTCCTCAAGCATCCGCTCAAGAATTTCCGCAATTCTGTCGGTAATGCCCATGCCGAATTTCCGCCTTTCTTTTTTTATTACCGTTACTATTATACACCATTAGTCAAAGAAAGTCAAGGTCAAAATCGGATTTTTAGAACAATTCACAATTTATGCATTATAATACATAAATTCAGGTTATTCAAGCCCGGCAGATAATTGCAGAAGCCTTTGTAATTTGACTGCTCATATCAAACTTTAATCGTGTCATACCCTTCGTATTTTTATGCATTGTGCACTTAAAATCAATCTATTATTTGTGCGAATCGTTAATTGATTTTTGATCTACATTATGTTAAACTAATAGTATAGGCACTAAACTTTTTAAAAAATGAAACGGAGGTTTATCTTACATGAAAAAACTTCTTACAATCACCGTGGCTGCCCTGATTTTCGCGGCTCTGCTCATTCCGTCTTTCGCTGAGCAAAAATCCGGCGATGTTTTAAAGGGCACGCCTATTCTTGACGGCGTTCTGGATG
>DUUJ01000114.1 GCA_012841635.1 Clostridiales bacterium
GAGTTTTGTGTCCCGCTCTGCGGGACACGCGAATATTTCCTGCGGAAATATATCGCCGCTCCGAAGTTTAGTCTTTATTTATGTTTTTTCTGAAGTAGATTTTGCCTTTGGCAAAATCAATTTATCTGAAATGAATAACCGCTTCGCGGTTATTCGCGAATATTTCCTGCGGAAATATATCGCAGTTCCAAAGTTTAGTTATTACTTATGTTTTTTCTAAGGTCGATTTTGCCTTTGGCAAAATCAATTTATCTGAAATATTATTTTTGATGGTCTTAAAGCTTGCCGCATTTCCCGGCTGGGGCGGTTTCGGTTTAACCCGGAAGAACCTTTGCCGGTTTGATATACAGAAAGGAAACAAACATGTTCAACACAAACCACGATCTCCACAGTCACAGCTTTTTGAGCTCCTGCTCAAACAACCCGCTCATGACGACGCAGGCGATACTTGACTACGCAGAGCAGAACGGCTACGACCTTGTCGCCGTTACCGACCACCTCTGGGACGCTTCGGTTCCCGGCGCTTCCGGCTGGTATCAGCCGCAGGATATCGCGCATATAAGCCGCAGCCTGCCGCTGCCGAAGTCAGATAAGGTGAAATTCCTGTTCGGCTGCGAGACGGAGTATTGCGGCGGGGAAAAGTTAGGTCTTTCGAAGGAGAATTTTGACCTGTTCGACATCGTCATCATCCCGACCGACCACTTCTGGATGCCGAATTTCGTCAACCCGCCGGAACTCAGTACGACGGCGGAGTTTTACGCGCTTCAGATAGAGCGGTTCGAGGAGCTTTCCCGCCTCGACATCCCGTGGCGCAAAGTCGGGCTTGCGCACCCGCACATCTACGTTCCGGACGGCGTCGACGACCCGGAATTCGAGAAGGTTTATTCGGAACTCGAAGACCGCGCTTTTGAAATTTACAAAAAACTCGCCGCCCTCGGCTGCGGCATGGAAATAAACTGCGACCTGTTCGCAAAAGACGGCAAACTGCCGTGGCTTACAAAGATTTTCAAAGTAATGAAAGAAGCCGGCTGCAAGTTCTTCTGCTGTAGCGACGCGCACGGCCCCGAGTCGCTTGATTTGGTGAAGAAATACGGTCCGAGAGCAGCCGAGCAGATAGGTTTAACCGCTGAGGATCGGTGGACGCCTGTCGGTTTCTGAGTGAGATATCAGATTAATGGGTTTCGCCAACGGCGAAACCTTACATTAGAAAGAACATAAATAAAGACTTAATCGTCCGGCGGCGATATATTGCCAAAGCAATATTCGCGACTAACGCGAAGCGTTAGTCAAGGTGCCGATAGGCTTTTGACTGAAAACAACTAAAAAACGCGGATTTGTTCCGCGTTTTTTTACATTAGAAAAAACACCGATAATGACTCATCTATCCGGCGGCGACATATTGCCGAAGGCAATATTCGCGAATACCGCCGCGTAACGCGGCGGTATTCATCATTCCATATCTTTAAAAGCTTCGATGGTTTTTTCAAGCTCCCCCTGAGCCTTGGTCGAAATCTTCTCCCAGCGCGAGACAAAGTCGGTCTTCTGATCTTTGGTCATGTCGTTTATCAGGTAGCCGACGCCGCCCCAGTTGTAGAGCATTCCGAGGTCGTAGACCCGGTTTGCGAGAATGACGTCGAGCATTTCTTCCGACTCGGTGTCGCGGGCGAATTTGCCCTCGATGTTGGCCTCGTAATAGGCGGGACGGACGGTGCTCATCGAGACATAGCAGAGATATTCGGCGATTATCGAGGCGCGCTCGGTGTCGGCGGTAATCGGAATAATCAGTCCCGAGGCCATCCAGGGGCTGGTCCAGGTGTAATACTCCTGCTGCTGCTCGTCGTATTTCGGCATCGGCAGAAGCCCGAAGTCGGTGTCCATGTTGCGCAGTTTTTTGACCGTATACATGACGATCGAGTAGAAAAGTCCCCGGTCGTCGGTGAAGATATCGGCAAGCCCTTTCCAGACGTCCGGCTGAGTGGATATGAACTTGTCGGTTTCGCTGACTCTTACATTCGTGTTGTTCATGAAATCGAGCAGCTTTTCAAGGGTCGCGGCGCCGCGTTCGGTGTTGATGGTTATAATCGGGTAGTTCTCGCTGTCTTTCGAGATTACCAGGTTTCCGGCGCCGAAGAACATTCCGAGGGTGTTGGAGCGCTCGGTGATTAGGCCGTAGCGGTCGTACTGATCCATGACGCCGTCGCCGTTGACGTCCGCCGAAATGCCGGCAATCATCTCGGAAAATTTGTCTATCGTCCATTTGTTTGTCCGCACAAGCTCATACGGGTTGTCAAGCGCGAAATCCTCTATCATCTGCTTGTTGAAGCAGTATATCCAGGACGCGTTATAGCTGCGGAAGGAAAAGTCGCCGGTGACGAAATACTGCTTTTTTCCGATCGACAAATCGCGGACGGAGCTATGATCCCACCAGGGGTTTTTAAAATTCAGGTTGCTAAGAGTGTTCAGATCGACGGCCAGATTTTCTTCCGCGATTTTTTTCATGTTGAAGAGATCGGCGACAAACAGGTCGTAAACATTGTCCCCCGCCATTATCGTTTTTTTCGCGGTCTCCGCCGCATTTTCTGAACTCGTCTGAACTATTCTGATATTGTAATCCTCTTCGACGCGGCGGTTGCGCTCGGCTATCGAGTCGTTGAGCACCTCTCCGTTCAGCTCCTCGACCGCCATTTCGCCGCTGCCCCATGGGTCGGTGCCTGACGGCACGCGGGTGACTATGTTGAATTCATAGCCTTCATAATCCGCCTTCGGCAGATCCGGCGGCGGTATTGTTTCGGCCGCTTCGGTGACTTCGGCGGTTTCGGCCGGCGCGGCGGTCGTATCAACGGGCGCGGCGTTTTCGGCGCCGCAGGCGGCGAAGATGAGTATTCCATGACAGACTATGAGAAGTATGCAGATTAATTTTCTGATTTTCAATATTATGTCCCTCCGCTTTGCGGGCTTTTCGGTGAAATCTCAATTTTTATTATTATAGCATATCGCGGATAATTATGCAACGGATATTTAATTTATCGTATAAGATTCTGCCGCGCCGCCGCCGCTGATTCCGAAATCAGTTACGTTTTTCCGTCAGTAGGACAATATTTACAAAACCATCGGTTATAACTGATGAAATTGGAATATAATCAAAAATCGTCAGTTATAACTGACGATTTCGAAGTAATTTTCTTAATATTCAGCAGGCGATTGAAGAACAACCGCGGGGCGGTTATTTCATTTTCAATCGGAAAAAACACCGATAATGACTGAACCGTCCGACGGCGATGTTTTGGCTTCGCCAAAACTCGCGAATAACCCGCTTCGCGGGTTATTCACTTGACTTGCCGACTGCGATATATTTCCGTAGGAAATATTCGCGACTAACGCGAAGCGTTAGTCAGAGATGATTTCGCAACGCGAAACTTGCGAATAGCGCCGGAGGCGCTATTCAGCCCTTATAGTGCCTGTACTTCTCTACCGCGTCCAGCACCGCCGCCATGTTTTCCAGCGGGTCGCCGTGGTCGAATTCGATGCTGAGGCCGAGGCCGCCCTGGGGCAGATACAGCGCCTCGACGCACTCGGCGACGTGGTCGGCCAGCTGCGATCTTGTCGCGAAGGGGAAAAGCTGACGGTCGAGGTCGAGGTTCAGCGGGATTATCCGCTCTTTGCGGCAGACGCGGACGAGATTGTCAAGCCCGTTTGCGCGGAATTGGGGGTTTATCATGTCGACGCCGCATTCAACGAGGTCGGGGATTATTTCGTAGATACATCCGTCGGTGTGCATATAGATGAGCTGCTCCGGCTTATACGCCTTGACCATGCCGTACATCTTGCGGTAGCAGGGGCCGAGGTATTTCCGCCATCTCTCGGCGCCGATCGCGAGTCCTTTCTGCATTCCGAGGTCGTCGCCGAAACCGACCATCTCGCCCATCCGCGGAAGGATCGCGGCGATCTGGTAGATATTGTATTCAAGCACCTTGTCGATGAGAACGCGGATTGTCTCGCCTTCTTCGGCGAAGTATATCATCGCGTTTTCAAAACCGCAGAGGTCGAGCAGCCGCAGATACATGAATCCGTGCGGCAGGCGGCCGTCGCGGTTTTTCGGTATTTCAAGGGCGAAGACGTCTTCCTCCGTCTTCAGCGGGTGGCCTTTGACGATCGCCTCGGCGCCGTCGATTTCGTTTTCCCAGACGCAGTTCCATTCGTCGATATAAGTTCCCTTGTGGTAGCTCGGCGGAAGATTTTCGATGATGCGGTCGAGGTCGACCTGCCGTCCCCCGAAAAACTGCGGGTATTGGTCGGTCAGGCGCTGGAGCTCGCTGCCGTATTTCAGCCAGGCGGCGGGAAGGATGTTGACGGAAACGGGGATGGTTTCGGGGTGCTGCATCTTTACGGCTTGGATGAGATTTGACATAAATACCTCCCGTGATGTATATCGGGCGTGTGAAGATTATTCGTATCCTGCGGAGTTTATTATACCACAGCGGGAGGCGGATTGCAAGGAGGAGGGGGTAAAATAAGGTTTTCCGGAGTCTGGTTTTGTATTAATACCTAGCGCTTTAAATTTTTTTGACGATTGTTTCGCGTTTGTAAAATTTCGCCGAGATGTTGCTTTATTGTCCCAAATATGATATAATAAATGGGACAAAGGAGGTGTTTTATTATGAATGCCGGCTATTCCGACGCAATATACGACAGAATAACGGCGGCTGACAGCGAAGATGTTTTCATTGCCGGCGATTTTCTGGATATAGCAAATTACGAAACCGTTCGAAAATCGCTGAATCGCCTTGACGAATACGGCAAAATCCGAAAAATCTCCCGCGGCATATATTACAATCCGGCATACAGCGAATTTTTAAAGGAATACGAAGCGCCGTCTCCGAATAACATCGCGCTTGCCTTAGCCCGCAAATACAACTGGACGATTGCGCCGTCGGGAAACACGGCGCTGAATCAGTTAGGGCTGTCTTCTCAGGTGCCGGCATTGTGGACATATGTCAGCGACGGACCTTACAGGAAGTTTGGTTTCGATAATATCCGGATTGAGTTCAAGCGCCGCAGCAACAAGGAAATTTCCGGAATGTCCCCCAAAACCGCGCTGATAATTCAGGCAATCAAGGCTGTCGGCAAAGACAAAATCACCGAAAGCGAAATTGCAAAGATAAGAAAGCAGCTGTCGGATAAAGAATTAAATCTCCTTCTGACAGAGGGCAGGCGGACAACGGTATGGGTGTATGAAGTCATCCGCCGGATCGGAGAGATGAAGTAATGTATAATATCGCAAAAGCAAATCCGGAGGAACGGCGGATATTATTCAGAAACGCAGCGGGCAGGATCGGCATCAACGAAGCAATGGCGGAGAAAGACTTCTGGGTCTGTCTTACGCTGGATTATCTTTTTCATAAATGCAAATTGAAAGAGTCTTTTACATTTAAGGGCGGAACAAGCCTTTCAAAATGTTACGGTCTTATTCATCGTTTTTCCGAAGATATCGATCTGATTCTCGACTGGCGCCTGCTCGGATACACAAAGGATGAGCCTTGGGAAAACCGCTCAAATACAAAACAGGACGCTTTCAACAAAGAAGCCAACCGGCGCGCCGAAGTGTTTTTGAAAGAAGAACTTCTGCCGCTGCTCCGTGGGGACTTTTCGGAAATCCTTGATGCAGAACCCGAATTTTATATCGACGAGCCGGACGACCCTCAGACTATATGCTTCAATTATCCCTGCTGTTTTTCCGACGGTTCGATACTTCGTTCAATCAGGCTTGAAATCGGCGCGCTTGCGGCGTGGACGCCGTCTGTCACGAAAGTGATGTCCCCTTATGCGGCAATGATCTATCCCGATGTATTTTCAAAAAAGGAAACGGAGATTCTGACGGTATCCGCAAAAAGAACGTTTTGGGAGAAAGTCACTATCCTGCACCATGAAGCAAACCGCCGGGAAGGTCTCGCCATGCCTGCGCGATACTCAAGGCATTATTACGACCTGTATTGTATCGCAAACTCGCCCGTAAAAGACGAAGCGCTTTGCGATCTTTCCCTTTTAAGCAAAGTCGTCGGGTTCAAGATGAAATTCTATCCGCAGAGATGGGCGAAGTATGAGGAAGCGGTTCCAGGAACGCTCCGGCTTGTTCCGCCGGAATATCGCTTTGACGAGCTTCGCAGGGATTACGCCGGGATGAGAGAAATGATGTTCGGGGAATACCCGGAATTTGATTCGATGATGGACTGCATAAAGCAGCTTGAAGAAGAAATAAACCGGAAATAATCGCCGCGTTTTGCGGCGATATTCATTGACATTTTCCCATAAATCGTATATAATAAACTTAACAACCAATATAGACCGCAAAACCGCCGAACCCATACAAACGAGGTTACATCATGGTCGACTATACCGTTATCACCCCCGAGGAAGCCGGCGTTCCTTCTTCTGCCGTCCGGCGATTCGCCGCCCGGCTCGAGTCGCGGCATATCAACGTCCACAGCTTTGTCATGACGCGGCGGGGCAAGCTTTTCGCCGAGTGCTACTATGACCCCTGGAAGCCGGAAGACCGCCACCGGATGTACAGCAGCTCGAAGACTTTCGCCTCCGCCGGCATCGGGCTTATGGTCGGCGAGGGGAAGGTGCGGCTCGACGACCGCGTCTGCGATTTTTTCCCGGAATATGTCGCCGAACCCGTCAGCCCGTATCTTGCCGAGACCACCGTCCGAGATCTTTTAATGATGGCGACGCCGTATCAGTGGAACAACTACGGCTTTTCCGACAAAAACTGGGCGCAGACCTTCTTTGACCCCGATTCTTCGGTAAACAAACACCGCGCCGACCACCGCCCCGGCAGGCTTTTTCAGTATAACACCTGCGCGACCGTCGTTCTGACCGCCATAGTTGAGAAGCTCGCCGGATGCTGCCTGACCGACTACCTGCGGCCGCGCCTCTTTGAGCCGCTGGGAATGACCCCCGACATCCGCTGCGTCAAGCGTCCGGAGGGCGGCGACTGGGCGGGTTCCGGCATCCTCTGCACCACCCGCGACCTCGCCCGCTTCACCGAACTCTGGATGCGGAAAGGGCGCTGGAACGGCGTTCAGATTCTGCCGGAGGATTACGCCGCCGCCGCGACGTCGAAGCAGATCGACACCGTAATGGCGGAAAGCCAGTCGGAGGAGCAGTTTGGCTACGGCTATCAGATCTGGATGACCCGCCACCGCGGCTTCGCCCTGCTCGGAATGGGGCTGCAATGCGCCGTCTGCCTGCCGGAAAAGGATTTTGTCATCGCCGTGACCGGCGACACCCAGGCGACCTCCGTCGGCTACTATGAATTTATCTCCGCCCTCTGGCGGGAGA
>DUUJ01000115.1 GCA_012841635.1 Clostridiales bacterium
AATGAATTGCTCTACCAACTGAGCTAAAAAGGCATCACCTGTAATTGCGCATGCAAATTTATATAAAATTTTTATTGCAATTTGAGAAAAAATGTGGTATAATCAGTTTTGATAAAAGGGGGCTTAGCTCAGCTGGTCAGAGCGCATGCTTCACACGCATGAGGTCACTGGTTCGATCCCAGCAGTCCCCACCAATAATCCCGGAAGCGTCAGCGGTTTCGCTTAATACGGGCAAAATCAAGCCTGTACGGGGCAAGTGTAAAATCCGACCTTCAAAAGATGGTCGGATTTTTACGAGTTAAATTCAAAAAACGTCCCGTTATCCGGAAACAAAAACAAAATTGCCGCGCAGATATATTCGGGTTGTTTTGAGGAGTTTTTAGCTATGGATATTCTTTACAAAAATCTTCTTGCGTTCACCTGGCAGGATTTAGTCATGATCCTCATCGGATTGATACTGATCTATCTTGCCATTAAAAAGAACATGGAACCGACTTTGCTGCTTCCGATAGGCTTCGGGACAATTCTTGTCAACATTCCCTTTTCCGATGCGCTGACCGGACCCATCAAAGAGCTGTATAACGCCGGTATCGCAAACGAGCTTTTCCCGCTGCTGCTGTTCATCGGCATCGGCGCGATGATAGATTTCGGCCCCCTGCTCAGCAACCCGAAACTGATGCTTTTCGGCGCCGCCGCGCAATTCGGCATTTTCTTTACCCTGTGTACGGCAAGCATCTTCTTCCCGACGCTCGACGCGGCTTCTATCGCTATTATCGGCGCGGCCGACGGTCCCACTTCCATCGCCGTCGCAAACACCCTGGGTTCCAAGTATGTCGGAGCCATCACCGTTGCCGCGTATTCGTATATGGCGCTTGTTCCGCTCATTCAGCCGCCGGTCATCAAGCTGCTGACAACCAAGAAGGAGCGCCTTATCCGGATGCCGTATGTGCAGAAGTCGGTCAGCAAAACGACCCGCATACTCTTCCCGATAATTATCACCATCGTCGCATCGGCCATCGTTCCTCAGGCAACCTCGCTCATCGGTTTCCTTATGTTCGGCAACCTTATCCGCGAGTGCGGAGTTCTTGACTCGCTGTCGGAAACGGCGCAGAAAGTTCTGGCAAACCTGGTTACGATATTCCTCGGCATCTCCGTCGCCTTCAATATGACTGCGGATGCGTTCCTGAAGTTCGATACTCTGCTGATTTTAGGTCTCGGTCTGATAGCCTTTATTTTTGATACCGCGGGCGGAGTTTTGTTTGCAAAAGTGATGAACCTCTTCTCGAAGGAAAAGATCAACCCGATGATAGGAGCTGCGGGAATTTCCGCTTTCCCGATGTCGGGACGCATCGTTCATAAGATGGGACTCGAAGAAGACCCGCAGAACTTCCTTCTGATGCATTCCATCGGGGTCAACGTTTCGGGTCAGATTGCCTCGGTAATCGCCGGCGGCATCATTCTGAATTTCTTCTCTTGATGTTAGGGAAAAGGAGAAAGTGATATGATTAATTTATTGCCTTATATGCTGCTTGCCGCGGCAAATGAAAGCAGCCCGGAGGTGTTTTTCGAGCCGATGAATTTCGTCTCCAACCTGAAATACATGGGAATCGGAATGCTGGTCATCTTTGTGGTTATCGGCATTATCATGCTGGCCACAAGCCTGCTGAACCGCATTTTTTCAAAATAACCGTTCATAATTGACATTATAAAAAAACGGAGCCGTATGTCTGCGAAAGCAGCGCGCAAGGCTCTGTTCTTTTTTGCGGCTGTTCAATCTGCTTTTTTCCTGTATTTCCTGACAATCCTCGGAACAAAATAAACGCCTGCGCCTATCAATACCGTAGAGAACAGCATCTGCAGGACCATCGAGTTCCAGGTGATGCCTCCCGTGGCTTCGATCGAGTTTCCGGCGGCGTATCTTTGCGCATATTCGTTTTCGGTGCAGTCTAGGATCAATCCCTCGCAGGCAAAAAAAGCGTCTACCCCTATAAAATCCACCGAAGCGGGCATCTTCAGCAATCCAAGGCGAAGACAGCCGGAAAACGCCGAATTGCCGATGGATTTGAGCGTTTCGGGCAGGACGATTTTCGAAAGCGAACGTGCGTTTTCGAAGCAGGAGTCGGGTATTTCCGTGATTCCCTCCGGCAGCTTAACCGAAATCAGCTGAGGCATCTGCGCGAACGCGAATTTTCCGATTATTTCTATCGAATTGGGCAGGATAATATTCTCGACTTTTTCGGTGCCGGAAAATGCGGTTGCCATGATTTCGGTCACCGGCAGCCCGTCGATCGTTTCGGGTACGGTAATTGTCTTGCCCTCCCCGCGCCAGCCCACCGCCATCATGTGCGAGCCGTCCTCGGCCATCAGATACGCTACTCCTTCCGGAGTTTCCTTGGCATATTGCGGCGCGAGATAAGCGGGATAAGTGTCCGGGAAGTCAAACTCTTCGGCGGTGGTCTCGCCCGGTTCCGCTTCTTCCGCCGCCTCAGCCGCTTCGCCGCCGGGCGCCTCCTGCGCTTCGGGGGCAGCTTCGGGTTCCGCTGGTTCCTCTGCCTCTGCCGGCTCCTCGACTTTCGGAGAGAATCCGATTATTCCGGACGGCACTTCCTCTGCGGCCGCCGGCAGAAAGGCAAACGCCGCTGAAAACAATGCAAGCGCGGCGCAGAGCAGTCTTTTTTTATAAATTGATATCGGCATTTTAAAGCCGCCTTCCTTTATTCGGTTATAGGGTTAAACTGACATTTCTTCGGAAAAATTATATCAGAAAAACCGCCGTATTTGATGAATCTTTTGTAAAACCTGAGTCAAGCGAAACAAAACCGCATCTGTATAATTAATTAAGTAAAAATGACCGAAACCTATTGCAAATCTTTTCGCGGTGTGATATAATGATAAAGTATTAATGCACAATCGCTTTAATTTGATAAAGAAGAGCGGCCGTGCAGAATAGATTTATAACAAATTAAAAAAAGAGGAATCAAAATGAAAAAGTTTAAGCTTATCTGCGTTTTGCTGGCAGCAGTCATGCTTACCGCTGCCGCCGTTTCCTGCGGCTCTTCCGGCAAGAAATATGTCGTTCTCGAAGAAAACTTCGGTTCCGAGCAATACGGCATAGGTTTCCGCAGGGATGACAACGCGCTGACACTCGCGGTCCAGGAAGCTATCGACGCTATGATCGCCGACGGCACCGCCGCGAAGATCTCGACCGACTGGTTCGGCGAGGACAAGGTTCTGAAGGATCAGCAGTTCCCCCGCGCCATTGAAAACACGGGTGACGATTCGCTTCAGAAAATCTTAGACAAGGGCGAGATAATCTTAGGTCTCGACGTCGGCTTCAAGCCGATGGGCTTCTATGACGACGCCGGCAACATAGTCGGTTTCGACATTGACCTCGCAAAAGAAGTGGCCTCCCGCCTCGGCGTTGCCCTCAAGCTCCAGCCGATCGACTGGAACTCGAAGGAGATGGAGCTTTCCGCCGGCAATATCGACATGATCTGGAACGGAATGTCGATAACCCCCGAGAGAGCCGAAAACATGAACATCTCGAAGCCTTATCTCAATAACCGCATGGTTATAATCGCCGCCGCCGACAGCGGCATCGCCGCAAAAGCGGACCTCTCCGGAAAGAAAGTCGCCGTTCAGGCAGGTTCCTCCGCCCTCGACTGCATCAACGCGGAGCCGGACATCGCCGCCACCTTCACCATCAGCGAATATCCGGACAACCCCACCGCCTTCCTTGACCTCAAGGCGGGAAGAGTTGACGCGCTCGTCGTCGATGAAGTCGTCGGTCTCAACCTTATCTCGGAAGACAAATAATCAGGCGCCGTAAAAGTCATCAAGCCCGGCTTTCCTCCCGAAAGCCGGGAAATGTTATGTTTAGATGAATATTGATATTTTAAAGATGTCCGTCGTCGTTATGAGCCGCGGCATCGGCAACACTCTGTTAATATTTCTTTTTACAATTGTTTTTTCGCTTCCGCTGGGACTGCTGCTGACTTTCTTTGAAACTTCAAAGAATTCGGTTCTGCGCAATGTGACGCGCTTTTACGTTTTTATCATGCGCGGCACCCCGCTGATGCTGCAGCTTTTCTTCATATATTTCGGCCTGCCTTTTCTGCCGGTGATAGGGCAGTATCTTGCCATGGACCGTTTTACCGCCGGCTGTATCGGGTTTGTGCTGAATTACGCCGCATATTTCTGCGAGATCTTCCGCGGAGGACTGCTTTCCATCGACCCGGGACAGTACGAAGCTGCGCGGGTGCTCGGCTTTTCCAAGGCTCAGACCACCGCCAAGATAATCATCCCGCAGATGATAAAGGTGGTGCTGCCGCCGACGTCAAACGAGACTATCACCCTCGTAAAAGACACCGCGCTCGTCTCGACGATCGGCATCTCCGACCTGCTGCACTATTCGAAATCGCTCGTGAACAGCACTCAGAGCGTTCTGCCGTACGCCGTCGCCGCGGTTTTCTACCTTATTATGACCACCGGGCTGACGCTGCTTTTCAATAAGCTCGAAAAGAAATTCAAGTTCTGAGGAGGTATTTTTTCATGAATGACAACAAAACCTCCGATGTGGTGATAGTCGAGCATATGCGCAAAGCCTTCGGCGACAACGAGGTGCTCCGCGACGTCTCGCTCGCCGTCGGGCGGGGGGAGGTGGTTGCGGTGATAGGCTCCTCCGGCTCCGGCAAAAGCACGATGCTTCGCTCGATAATCGGACTTGAGCGGGTAGACGGCGGCACCGTCATTTTCGAAGGCGCCGACCTTGTTCGCGACGGGATTTATGTCCCGGAAAAGCAGCAGCGCCGGATTCTGAGAAAAATGGGAATGGTCTTCCAGCACTTCAATCTCTTCCCCCATCTTTCGGTGAAAGACAACCTTATAACCGCTCCGGTGACCGTCGCCAAAAAGCATAAAACGGAAGCGGCGGACAAGGCGGTGGAGCTGCTTACAAAAGTCGGACTGCTCGATAAGTTCAACGCCATGCCGTCCTCGCTTTCCGGCGGACAGAAACAGCGGGTCGCCATAGCGAGGGCGCTTATGATGGAACCGCGGGTGCTGCTTTTCGACGAGCCGACCTCCGCCCTCGACCCTGAGCTTACCGGCGAGGTGCTTGAAGTTATCCGCGAGCTCGCCGCAGACAGGATGACGATGGTCATAGTGACCCATGAAATGACCTTCGCCCGCGACGTCGCCGACCGCGTGATCTTTATGGATAACGGTTTGATCGCCGCCGAGGGAAACCCGAATGAAATCTTCTACGACAGCCAGAACGCCCGTCTCGACGCCTTTTTAAAATCTTTCCGCGACAGATAGATAACCCCGTCTCCGGCAGATACGCCGGAGATGTATTTTTGCGGAAAATAATATATTCAGCCGGATTTAACATAATAAGGTTGAAAGATTTCGGCGGATATGGTATATTTATTACTCGGCGGAGGTGATTGCCATGACGCCTGAAGAAAAGGCGCTTATCCGCATGAAGCCGGATATTTCGAAGCTCCGCGGCGCCGGCTTTGAAGAAAAAGACGAATATTTTATCAAAACCGCCGTATTCATGAACGGCGAATTTCTCGCCGAGCTGAGGGTTTATAAGGACGGCCGCGTCGGCGGCCGGGTAATCGACCTTGCAACCGAAGACGAATATCTTCCGGTCGGAAGCTCAGCCCGGATCAGCCCGTATGTCAGCCTCGCGCGGGAAAAATATATCGAAGCGCTGAGAGAGCTTGCAAAGCCGGCTTTCGTTTTTCAGCCCTTTGTCTCGGATCAGGCAAACCGGCTTGCCCGGTATTTATATGAAACTTTCGGCGAAGAGCCGGATTTTCCGTTTCAAGCCAAAAACGACGACGACTTGACCGGAGTGTTCAGAAACCCGAAAAACCGCCGCTGGTACGGACTCGTGATGCATATCCCCCGCTCGAAGCTGACAAAGCTGCGCCGGGACGACGGCGATTTTGTCGACGTCCTGAATATAAAGCACGACGACAAAGCCATCCCGGATATTATATCCGGAACGCCGGGCATCTATCCCGCGTGGCACATGCAGAAAAAACACTGGATATCCGTCGTTCTGGATGATACTCTCCCGGATCCGGCTGTGATTGACCTTGTCTGCCAAAGCCGAAATTTTACTCTTTCCGCCTCATCGAAAAAACGGTCAAAAAACGAAAATTAGCACCCCGCGGCGGCGAGTGCGAGCGAAACTCGGCAAAATGTCGGATTCTTTGTTAATTAAGTGTAAATAAACGAAAAAACACTTGATTTTGAGCGGCCGGATGTGTATAATATAAGACAGTGGTCAGCACTCAGAATGAATGAGTGCCAAAAACGTAAAATAAACTTTTGGAGGAATATATTACTATGAAAATTCTGCCTCTTGCTGACAGAGTTGTGATCAAATTGCTCGAAGCCGAGGACAAGACCCAGTCCGGCATCATCCTTGCGAGTTCTGCGAAGGAAAAGCCGCAGGTCGCCGAAGTCATCGCCGTAGGTCCCGGCGGAATCGTTGACGGCAAGGAAGTCAAAATGACCGTTAAGGTCGGACAGAAAGTCATCACCAGCAAATACTCCGGCACCGAAGTAAAGGACGGAGACAATGAATATACCATCGTCCGCGAAAGCGACATTTTAGCCGTTGTCGAATACTGCGACTGCGAATCTGACTGCAGCTGACAATCGCACAATCAATAATTTTGGAGGATAAAACATAATATGGCAAAGATAATCAAATACGGCGAAGAAGCACGCGCTGCGCTGCTTACCGGTGTAAATAAGCTCAATGACAGCGTTAAGATAACTTTGGGTCCGAAGGGCCGCAACGTCGTTCTCGACAAGAAATACGGCGCTCCGCTCATCGTCAACGACGGCGTTACGATAGCCAAGGAAATCGAACTTGACGACGCATTCGAAAACATGGGCGCTCAGCTCGTAAAAGAAGTCGCCACCAAGACCAACGACGCCGCCGGCGACGGCACCACCACCGCTACCGTCCTTGCCCAGGCCATGATCAGCGAGGGCATGAAGAACGTCGCGGCAGGCGCTTCCCCCGTCGGAATCCGCTCCGGTATGCAGAAGGCTATCTATGTTGCGGTTGCAAGTCTCAGACAGGAATCCAAGAAGGTAGACGGACCGAAGGATATCGCCCGCGTAGGCGCCATCTCCTCCGGAGACGAAGCCATCGGCGCTCAGATTGCCGACGCTATGGAAAAGGTCAGCGCAGACGGCGTTATCACCGTTGAGGAGTCCAAGTCTGCCGAGACTTCCTGCGAAGTAGTCGAAGGCATGCAGTTCGACCGCGGCTATTGCAGCCCGTATATGGCTACCGACACCGAAAAGATGGAAGCCGTTCTCGACGATCCTTTCATTCTCATCACCGACAAGAAGCTTTCCAATATCCAGGACATTCTCCCGCTGCTTGAGAAGATCGTCCAGGTAGGACGCAAGCTGCTCATCATCGCCGAAGACGTAGAGGGCGAAGCTCTTACTACTCTCGTTCTGAACAAACTCCGCGGCACCTTCACCTGCGTTGCGGTCAAGGCCCCTGGATTCGGCGACAGACGCAAGGAAATGCTGAAAGATATCGCAATCCTCACCGGCGGCGAAGTGATTTCCGACGAGCTCGGACTTGAACTTAAGGAAACCGAACTCACCCAGCTCGGCCGCGCTTCCCAGGTCAAGGTTGATAAAGAAAATACCATTATCGTCGACGGCAAGGGCGACTCGGGAGAGATCCGCGCTCGTGTCGGTCAGATAAAGACCGCTATCGCCAACACCACTTCCGATTTCGACCGCGAGAAGCTCCAGGAGCGTCTTGCCAAGCTTTCCGGCGGAGTTGCCGTTATCAAAGTCGGCGCCGCTACCGAAGTCGAAATGAAGGAAAAGAAGTTCCGCGTAGAGGACGCTCTCAACGCCACCAAGGCGGCTGTTGAAGAAGGAATCGTCCCCGGCGGCGGAATCGCTTTCCTCAACGCCATCCCGGCTGTCAGGAAGCTGCTCGACGAGGTCGAGGGCGACGAGAAGACCGGCGTTAAGATAGTTGCCCGCGCTCTTGAGGAGCCGGTGCGCCAGATCGCCGAGAACGCCGGAGCCGAAGGTTCTGTCGTGGTAAACACCATCATGAACTCCGGCAAGGAAAGCTACGGATACAACGCTGCCGACGGCACCTTCACCGACATGATCGAAGCCGGCATCGTTGACCCGACCAAGGTTTCCCGTTCCGCGCTCGAGAACGCTGCGTCCATCGCAGCCACCCTGCTCACCACCGAGGCTCTCGTAGCCGATAAGAAGGAGCCGGCTCCCGCAGCCGCGCCCGCTAATCCCGACATGGGCGGCGGAATGTATTAATAACCCGCGAAATTGAATTAAGTTCCCGGAGGGCGGAAACACCGAAACGGTTTCCGCCCTCCGGATATTTGTCTGTTTCCTGAAAAAAGCCTCCGTTATTTGTTGAAAAACGGCAAATAATGAACGAAAAAGTGAAAAAACAACTTGTCTGATGTTTACATTTTAACAAAATAATGGTATAATCATATATATATGATTTAAAGACGGAAAAGCCGACCCGGAGCTCTTTTTTGTTTTTTCGGGAAAAGAGGAAATCAATGAAAAGGATAAATCTCACACTGCTTTTATCAGCGGCGCTTATATGTATTTTTGCTCTGTCTTCCTGCGATGTGAACGCCGTTCTTGAGCAAGCCTCGGAAACCGCAGCCGGAACTGAAACGGAAACCGCGAAAGCCGAAGAAGCCGATACGACGGAATCTCCCGAGATTGAAACGGAAACCGAAACCGCCGAAGAAACCGTTCCGGAGGAAGAAGCCGAAACCACAGCCGCCGAGACCGAAGCTGAAACAACGGCCGAAACCGAAGCTGAAACAACGGCCGAAGACCCCGCCGCGGCAGTAAAAGCGGCGTTTGAGCAGAAAGTAGCCGCAGCGATGAAACCGGTTGCTTATGTAAACGAAGATACGATAGGCGAGATTTTTTCCACCGCCACCGAGATCTGGAAATGGTTCAACATGAGCACCGTCCCGACAAGCGGAGAGCCGGTAAACGAAACGTTTCACTGTAAAGTCGATTATCCCTATCTTGAGACATACGCGGATCTCGATAAATACGTCCGGAATTATTTTTCGACAGAAATCGCGGACAAGCTGCTTTCCTACCGATCCGATTATACCGACATAGACGGCAGTCTCTGCGCGATACCCGCCGACCGCGGCTCGAATATCAATTACGGAGATATTATAAGCACCGAGCTGAGCCTGCGTTCGGCAAGCTTCGTCGAATATGCGGTTGAGGTGCAGAAAATCAGTTTTACCGAAGATGAAGGCGCGCCTTTCAATGACGGCAGCGAGACTTTTATCTTCAAGCTTCAGATGGATAAATACGGGTGCTGGCGTTTTGTCAGCTTCCCGATGTGGATGTGAGTTGATTATATTAACATGGCTGAAAAGTTAAAACCAGAAAACAGAGAGAAATGGGTCTGTCCGCTCTGCCATATAGACTGCGACGACCGGTTCTGCGCCATGTGCGGAATTTCCAAGGAGATCGCAGGGCAGTATGACAGCCTCATGGAAGAAAATACGACGCAGGACGAAATCAATGACAGCACCGGCGACTGGCCGGCGGTGTCGGCTTCCGAGCAGAAGAATTCGCTCTATCGCCGAAGGATAAGAGAGGCTGAGCGCAAAGCAAGGCAAATCGGTCTCGAAGAAACAACCGATGATACCCCGTCAGTCCCCGAAGTATCCGAACCGGCAGCTGAGATGACGCAGGAGTCGCCTCCGCCGGAGTTTCCTCCATCGGAGTTTCCTCCATCGGAGTTTCCTCCATCGGAGGTGCCTCCATCGGAGGTGCCTCCAATGGAGGTGCCTCCAATGGAGGCGGAAAATTCAGAGGAACCGAAAGAACCGAAAGAACCGGAAGAACCGGAAGAATCGTCCGATGCGCAGGCCCCGGAAGCCGTTGATATATCTTCCGAGCTTGATATGCTGACGACGCACAAAAGAGTTGAGACCCCGAAGATCCGGCTTGTAAAGCGAACCCCTTATACGCCGTACCGGCGTCCGCCCCGTAAAGATGTATCCGCAAGGAAGACTCCCGCCGCCCCGGCGGAAGCTCCTTCTGCCCCGCCCGTCCCGGCGGCTCCGCTTACTCCTTCGCCGGCTGCTCCGGAACCGTCGGTTCCGAATGAAAAAGAGCCTGCCGCGGCTGAAGCGGCGGCAGCCACTCCGGTTCCGGCACCTCAGCAGAGCCCGGAATCAGATGAAAAATCGGTATTCACCGACATCAGCGCCGAGCTCGACGCGATAACGGCGAAGCTTACGCCGAGACTTGATGTCGACCTTTCCGAACTTTCCGCCTTCAATGATGCGAAACTCGAAACGCCGGATCCCGATATCAGGTCCGAACCCGATGAAACCCCTCTGCCTGTCCGTCCGATTTCGGAACCGGCGGAAGAACCGGAAGAGCCGGAAACGGCATATGGCGATACTCCCAGAGCAGAACCGGCAGACGAAGATTTCTTCGAAGAATACAATGAAGAGCCGGCCGATGAAAAGTTTGTGCAGACAGTCGAGCTTGATATCGATTTCGGCGGCGTCTCCGGAGAATCGGAAGAAACACCCCGCGAAGAAAGAATTTCATCGGCTGATATTGCCGATGAGCCGGTTTCCGAAGATAAATCAGCTCCTGCGGGCGCCTCTTCCGCATTAAAAACCGCAGAAACCGAAAAAGAGATGCTGCGGGAGGAAGATCCCGGCTCAGAAGACACCCCGGACAAAGCTATATATATCGAAACCGGTTCCGGCCCGGGACTCTGGAAGCCGGCGGCGATTATCTCCATCCTGACATCGGCGGTGCTGATGTTTGCGCTGGTATTCGTTTATGTAAAATACGCCGTTCTCGAACCCCGCTACGGTTCCGAAGCCGTCAATACCAGGATAGGTCTTTCGGACATTTTCCCCGAAGAGGAATCGGCGGAAGTCACCGCTTTGACGGATGAAGAGCCGGCTTTGACGGAAGAATCAACGACGACTCCCGAAACGGAAATCCCGGAAACCGAACCGGTCGAGACAACGACCGAAGAGACGGCTGAAACGACGACCGAACCTGAGACAATCCCCGAAGCAGAGACCGTCCCTGACGAAACCGCCGAACCGGAGCCGGAAACCGCTCCCGAGGCATATGACATCGACGATGAAGCCGCAAACAGAGGCTGACGGCCGCGGCTTATAATATATAATGATCGAGGAATCAAAATGCTTTACAACAATATCAAGCACGTTATCAATCATTTCAAATTTGAAGGCACATATAAAAGCGTCGAAGAGCTGCTTTCGGGAAATATCAACTCGACATACCTTCTGACCTACGGAAAACCCGACGGTTCCGAAGCGCGGTATATACTCCAGAGGATAAACACCGTCGCATTCAAGAATCCGGAAGAGCTGATGAAAAATGTCCAGCTCGTCATTAACCATATAACCGCGACTATGGCGCGCGCTCGCCTCTCTACCGACCGCCATATTCTTGAATTTATACCGGTTAAAGGTCCTCTGACGACCGAAAGCCCGCTGCTTTATAAAGATGAGCGCGGCGAATACTGGCGCGCGGATATCTTCATAGACAACGCCACCGCATATAATCAGATATCCGATCCCGCATTGTTTTACGAAGCCGGACGCGGCTTCGGAGAGTTCCAGAAATATCTTTCCGATTTCCCGGCGGATAAGCTGACCGAAACCATTCCCGACTTCCATAACACAAAAAAGCGTTTTTATAACTTCGTCGCGTCGGTCGCAGCCGATAAAGTCGGGCGGGTAAGCGAGCTTGAAGAAGAAATAGACTTTTTCTTTGACCGCCGCAAGATGATGTCGACAATCGTGGATATGATCGAAAGAGGCGAGCTGCCTCTCCGCGTCACTCACAACGATACCAAGCTCAACAACGTCATGATCGACAATACGACAAAGAAGGCGCTCTGCGTTATCGACCTTGATACCGTCATGCCAGGCTCCGCGCTTTACGATTACGGCGACGCAATCCGCTACGGCGCCTCCACCGCCGCCGAAGACGAGCCGGATCTTTCTAAAATCGACGTCGATATGGATCTTTTCCGCGAATTTACCCGCGGTTTTGTTTCGGAGACCAAGGAAGTGCTTACCCGTGAGGAGGTACTGGCGCTTCCTATGGGCGTGAAGGTTATCACCTGCGAGCTTGCGATGCGCTTTCTGACCGACTATATTGACGGAGATATCTACTTCAAGGTGAACCGCCCGCAGCATAACCTCATCCGCGCCCGCGCCCAGATGCGCCTGCTCGAGAAATTCGAGGAAAAATACGACGAAATGGTCGAATATGTCGAAAAGATAGTCGCAGAGGGAAAAGAAGAATAATCGGTATTTCGCGGATAACAGACAAAAACGAATGATCGATATAAAAGCGCTTTCAAAGTCATACGCCTCTCGCCTGCTTTCGGACGCCGACATCGAAGACATTTTCCGGCTCTGCAGCGGAAATGAGCAATATTACATTCATATGCCGCCCTTCGTTTCCCGTGAATCGATCGAAGCGGATATGCGCGCTCTCCCGCCGGGAATGACTTCGGATTACAAATATTATATCGGATATTTCAACGGCGGCAGGCTTGCCGCCGTCCTTGATCTTATCGACGGTTATCCGGAAAAAGGCGTCGCTTATATCGGCTTCTTCATGGTCGATGCGGCAATGCAGAGCTGCGGCGTCGGTTCGGTTATCATAAACGAGCTGTGCAAATACCTTTACGAACGCGGCTTTTATTCCGTAAAACTCGCCTGGGCCGACGGCAATAATCAAGCCGAACGATTCTGGCTGAAAAACGGTTTTTCAAAGACCGGCGCCGTAAAAAATGATGATTGTGCGCTTATTGCCGCAGAGAGAAGAATGAATCCGTGATTCGGCGCTGATAAATAAGAAAAAGCTTGCCTTTACAATCGCAAAGGTAAGCTTTTTTATTCCGATTTATTCAGCAGCCGCGAAGCGTCTCCGCTATAAGCTCCCGGGCGGCGATGATATCGAGATTCTGCTGTTCGCCGGAGATTTCCCGCTCGATGCAGTAGCAGCCTTTGTATCCGATGCCCTCCAGCTTTTTAATAAACTCCCGGACATTCACCTTGCCCTCGCCCAACGGCACTTCCTTGCCGAGAGACCGGCCGGATACCGGGTAAAAACCGTCTTTCATGTGCGTGTTGCGGACGTATTTCCCGATGACGTCGAGCGCGTCGACCGGGTTTGCGCGGCCGTATAAGATAAGGTTCGCGGTGTCGAGGTTTACGCCTAAATTTCCGGTCCCGATTTCCTCAATCGTCCGAAGCAGCGTCGTCGGAGTTTCCTGACCTGTTTCAAAGAGGAAATACTGCCCGAATTCGCCTATCGTTTTGCAGATATGGCGGAGCGTCGAAACGATCGACTCAAACTCCGGGTCATTCGGATTTTCCGGGATGAATCCGACGTGGGTGATGACGTCGGTCACGCCGATATCCCTTGCGAAACGGCACTCGTCAAGCACTTCCTCGACGCGTTTTTCGCGGTATTCATGCGGCATAAGTCCGAGAGTAAGCGGTCCTTCGTAAAAATTCCACTCGGCCGGACCGCTCCATCCCGCCCAGACGGCGGATATATAAACGTCAAATTCCTTTGAAGCGGCAAGCACTGCTTCCGCGGCTTCGGGCGTTGTCATGCCGGGGCGCGCCATCAGCTGGCAGCAGCCCATCCGGAACTCATGCACCCGCCGAAAGCCTTCGCGTATCTTCTCCGGGCTGCCGATGGGCACCAGCGTGCCGATCCTCTTATATATTTCGTCCATGTTTTTCCTCCCAAACGGTAAAATTGCGGATTTGCATAAACCTCTGTTTTAATCCTCACACTTTTCGTCCAGAATGTATTTCCAGCGTGAATAGAAGGCTTCATATCTGCCGGATTCGATGGCGAGGCGGATCTCCTCCATGAGCGAGTTGTAAAACCACAGATTGTGCATGACCGCGAGCCGCATGCCGAGCACTTCGCCGGCTTTAATGAGATGCCGGATATACGCGCGGCTGTATCGCTGACAGACGGGACAGCGGCAGTCGGGGTCAATCGGTCGGGCGTCGCGGATGAATCTTTCGTTGCCTAAATTCAGCTTGCCTTTCCAGGTAAAGACATTGCCGTGGCGGGCGTTGCGGGAGGGCATAACGCAGTCGAAGAAATCAACTCCGCGCCGTACCGCTTCGATGATGTTTACCGGAGTTCCGACGCCCATAAGGTAACGCGGTTTGTCTTCCGGCATATGCGGCAGGACGACGTCGAGGATATGGTACATCGTTTCGGTTTCCTCTCCGACGGCAAGACCGCCGATAGCGTATCCGGGAAGGTCGAGAGGAGCGATCTGCTTCATATGGCGGATGCGCAGCTCTTCGTATGTCGAACCCTGGTTTATCCCGAAAAGCAGCTGATTCGGATTGATGGTTTCCGGAAGCGAATTCAGCCGTTCCATCTCGGCTTTGCAGCGGATGAGCCAGCGGTAGGTGCGGTCGCAGGACGCCTTTACGTAGTCGTATTCGGCGGGATTTTCGATGCACTCGTCGAAAGCCATAGCGATGGTGGAAGCGAGATTCGACTGTATCCGCATGCTTTCCTCGGGACCCATAAAAATCCTCGCGCCGTCGACGTGCGAAGAAAAATAAACGCCTTCCTCGCGAATCCTGCGCAGCCGGGCGAGGGAAAAGACCTGAAATCCGCCGCTGTCGGTCAGCACCGGACGGTCCCAGTTGAAGAACTTGTGTATTCCGCCCAGATCGCGGATGACCTTGTCGCCGGGGCGGATATGCAGATGATAGGTATTCGAAAGTTCGACCTGACACTTAAGATTCATAAGATCGCCGGTCGAAACGCCGCCCTTTATCGCGGCGCTGGTGCCGACATTCATGAAAACCGGGGTTTCGATTGCGCCGTGCACCGTTTCAAATCTGCCGCGCCGCGCCGAACCTTCGGTTGAAAGCAAAGTAAAAGCCATTTAAATAAATTCCGTTTTCCGCGGCAATACCGCTTTAAAATTGAAATTGAGCATTAAGATTATATCACAGTTGCGCCCGGATGTCAACGCGACACATTAAATTAACTTGACAAAACCCATGTTTCGGTGTATAATATATGAGCTTCGGGGTGTAACTCAGTTGGTAGAGTGCTTGGTTTGGGACCAAGATGCCGCACGTTCGAGCCGTGTCACTCCGACCATGCCGCGATTATTCGCGGCGATTTTTATTTGTTGGTCTATGCGGCAAAACTCGTTTCAATACTTATAACAGTAACTTTTCCCGTCGCCCGAAAGCCCGATTTCGGCGCCGAATATGCTTTCGATTATCCCCGACTCATAAATAACCGCGGGAGCGCCGCTCGTCTCCGCCCGCCCGCCGTTTAATATAACGACTTTATCCGAAAATGTCATCGCCATCGGCAGGTCATGCATCACCGCAATGATCCCCTTGCCTCCGTCGGAAAGCTCCCGAAGAATTTTCATCAATCTGAGCTGATGGGCAATATCGAGATAAGTCGTCGGCTCGTCGAGCAGGATGTAATCGGTGTCCTGGGCAAGCGCCATCGCGATATAAGCGTTCTGCCGCATTCCGCCCGACAGGGTATATAAAGGATTTTCGGAAAACTCCGCGACACCGGCTCGCTCCATCGCGGAGAGGGCGATATCCCGATCACGCTTCGTATATCGCCTAGGATAATTCAGATGCGGGAACCTACCGTGAAGCACAAGCTGCCCGACCGTCATATCCGGCGTGCTTTTCCCCTGCGCAAGATATGCGGCTTTTTTGGCAATCTCTTTTCTTGTCATATTGTCTGCCTTCATGCCGTCGATATGAATGTCTCCGCCGAAAATCGGCAGGATGCCGCAAATCGCCTTCAGAAGCGTGCTTTTCCCGCATCCGTTTACTCCGATAACTGCGGTGAGCCGGCCTTTTTCAAATTCGGCGGATAAAGACTCCAGAACGACATGCCTTCCGTATCCCGCGGAAATATTTTTAAGCTCAATCACGGCTGTGTCCTCCCCTGCCTTTTATCAGAATAAACACAAAGAAGGGCGCGCCTAAAAAAGCCATGATTATCCCGACCGGAATTTCATAAGGCGAGAACACCGTCCTCGCCGCGGTATCGCAAAGACAGACAAACCCGGCGCCGTATAAAGCGCAAAGACCGATAAGACCCGAAGACTTGCTCCCGGCAACCCGCCGGACGGCATGAGGCACCAACAGCCCGACAAAGGATAAAAGCCCGGCAAGGCTGACGGCAGACCCGGCAAGCAGCGCGGCAAAAAGCAGAAACAGCATCCGCATAAGTGCGGTATTCATGCCGAGACTCCGGGCGCTTTCCTCACCCAGAGTCAGCACGTCGAGTTCGTTGTGCAGAGTGAGAAGAAAAACTATCGTGACCGAAATAACAACCGCGGCAGGAATCAGTTTTTGATGAGTAACGCCGGAAAATTCCCCGATCTTGAAGCTGTTGCTCATAACGCCGACTTCGGGGATAAAGGTAACTATGGTATTAGTCACGGCGCCGAGAAAACTGTTCATCGCAACGCCGATGAGAATTACCGTTCCGCGGGAAGCGCCCCATTTTTTCGCGCCGAAACTTACCAGCATCACCGCGGCGAAAGCGCCGATAAACGAAAAGAGGGAAAGCTGCCATCCGCCGTAAATTCCGAGCGCCGCGCAGACGGTCACGGCAAGCGCCGCGCCTGCGTTCACCCCGATAATGCTCGGAGATGCAAGGCGGTTCGCAAGCACTCCCTGTATCACCGCGCCCGACACGGCAAGCGCCGCCCCGCAGACAAGCGAAGCCGCCGTCCTCGGCAGTCTTACAAAAGCAAATATCCGCGCGCCGGCGGAAGAATCAAATCCGCCGCGAAAGGCGGCAATAATCTCTCCCGGCGAAAGCTTTGTGCTTCCAAGAAAAATTCCGAGCACGGCGGAAATGCAGAGAAAGAGCAGCCCGCCCCAATAGAGCAGCGCTGTTTTACTTGTCGGAGAGCAATATTTCGCTGAGTATTTCATAAGACTCCGCCCATTTTGCATTCGGTTTTTTATTGAACAGCGCGCGGTCCATAACGTGAACCCGCCCCCCGGCGACGGCTTCAAGCGTGCCCCACGCAGGATTCTCCTCCGTCATCCGGCTGAAATTCTCCATCGCCTTTTCGGTATCGTCGCCCATGGTGACAACAAATATCCGATAAGGTTCGTTGCGGATAACGGCTTCGACGCTCAGAGTGTCAATCAGAGAAGTGTCGCTGTCGGCGATATTTATGCAGCCTAAGTCTGAAAGCATCTCGCCTAAAATCGTCCCCTCGCTTCCTTTCGCCTTCACCGATCCGGATGCGGCGCGGAGCAGCAGCACCGAGCGCTCTTTTTCCGAAAGCTCGCCGCCCGCGACTTTTTCTTTTATCTCGTCAATCCGCTCTTTGATATTCAATCCGTTCGCCTCGTAAAGGTCTTTTCTTCCGGTAATATCGGTGCAGATGTCAAGCATCTGAAGGTAATCTTCAAAATTGTCTACATCAAAATATGCGACGGCAATTCCGGCGTTTTCAAGCGTATCCTTCATCTCGACATTCGAAGCGGTGGAAGCGCTGGCGATGACAAAATCCGGGTCGGCGGAAAGCAGCAGCTCAAGGCTCGGCGAGTGCGCGCCGCCGATGTTTACTGCTCCTTCAAGTTCAAGCCCGAAATCCTCCCATCCGTCTTCCGCAGTCGCGGCGACGGCCCCTCCCGACAGAATCCAGACATCGGCGAAACTTCCGAGAAGCGCCGCGACTCTTTCCGGATTTTTCTCAACCGAAACGTTTCTGCCGAGTGCGTCGGTAAATGATACATGGTTTTCGCCGGCTGCCTTTGTCCGCACACCGCAGCCTGCAGGCGGGATAAGTAAAATAATAACCGATAAAAGCAACGTCAAAAATCTAAAAGCTGAATTCTTCATTGTTCTTGCTCAGTTTCTCCCTGAAAATATTGACATCTGTCCTGAATAGTGATAAAATATATTTAATACATATTATTTTATTATACCTCATCACCGCCCGGATGTCAATTGTTTCGGAGCGGAAAGTGACCGTTCGCAGCCGAAACAGTCCGGAATATTAAAATTGTCACATAATTTAAGGAAGGAAAATGCCATGAGCCTTACAAAAGATCAGATAACATCCGTCAAGAAAAGAGGATTTCTGCTCAACCGCGGAACCGAATGTTTTTCCGGCCGTGTCGTGACCGTCGCAGGCTTGTTCACCCCCGATGAGCTTCGCGCCGTAGCCGAATGCGCCGATAAATTCGGCAGCGGCGACGTGATTTTCACTGCTCGTCTGGCAGCTGAGATTGTCGGAATTCCTTTTGACAAGATCCCTGAAGCGGAAAGCTTTCTGGCGCAGCGCGGGCTCCATTTCGGCGGCACCGGCGACAAAGTCCGCCCGATAACCGCATGCAAAGGAACGACTTGCGTATTCGGAAATCTCGACACACAGGCGATCGCCAAAGTTATATATGATAAGTTCTATATAGAAATGGGGGATGTTAAGCTCCCGCATAAGTTTAAGATAGGCATCGGCGGCTGCCCCAACAGCTGCATGAAACCGAGCCTGAACGACGTCGGTATCGAAGGCTGCAAAGCATTCTCATTCGACCCCGCGCTTTGCCGCGGCTGCAAAAAGTGCGGCGTTGAAGAAAGCTGTCCGGTATACGGCGCGGTTTCCAGAACGGCGGACGGCAAAATTGCCGTTGATCAGAGCAAATGCACACACTGCGGCGTCTGCGTAGGGAAGTGCCCTTTCGGCGCCGTTCCGAAAGACTCGGAATCGGTCTGCCGCATTTTCGTCGGCGGAACATGGGGCAAAAAGCAGCGGATGGGAACCCTCCTTTCCGGCACATATACCGACTCGGAAATCCCGGATATTATCTTTAAAGTAATGCTCTGGTTCAAGGAAAACGCCTACGCGAAGGAACGCCTCGGCGCCGCGATTGACAGAATCGGAGTTGACGCACTGGAAGCGGCTCTCAATACAAACGATCTTATCGACAGAAAAGACGAAATCATAGCCGCGCCGATTCTTCAAAGATAAAACCCGCGAAAAACGATACACACCCAATACGGCGCTCCCCGAATCACCGCGGTTCGGGGAGCGCATTTCCTTTTTTATCGGTTTCCGCAGCCGATTTCCCCGAAAACCCCGAAAATCTGAAAATAACCCTTGACAAGCGCCTTCAAATATGGTATAATATTAGCGTTCCGATGCAAGGACGGGTGCTTACGCACCGTAATCTGCTGGTGTGGCTCAATGGCAGAGCAGCTGATTTGTAATCAGCAGGTTGATGGTTCGACTCCGTTCACCAGCTCCACCGGCTGTCGCCGGAACGCAACTGAATAAGGGGGAATTCCCGAGCGGCCAAAGGGGGCAGACTGTAAATCTGTTGTCAACGACTTCGGTGGTCCGAATCCACCTTCCCCCACCAAAAATTCCGACTGCGCAAGCAAGTCGGAATTTTTACTTATTACCTATTACATCTTCACTATTACTTAACCTGCGCAGTCGGAATTTTTGGGAAGTAAGAGGTTGTAGTTAAGAGGTAAGAAACAGGATGCGGGGGACGGCGGGAAAAAATAAGCCGCAGCTGAAAGCCGCTCATCGCGTCCGTAAATACCGCGAAGAAAAATAATGTTCGGCTGTCATAACAAATACATTATGTTTTTTCGTATCCATAAAATAACACTTGCTTTTTAATGAACATTATGTTATAATATGCCATACACATTATTTGCAAAAATATACATAATTAATGTGTAACTTTTCAGGAGAGGAAAGCAATATAATGAACTCAGCAAATATCCAGCATCTGATCGCGATGATCGTTTACATGGCGATTGTAATAGGTATCGGCATCTTCTTTGCGCGGCGCGCGCACAAGGACGCGGAGTCGTACTTTTTGGGCGGCCGGTCGCTGGGGCCGTGGGTAACGGCGTTCAGCGCAGAGGCGTCGGATATGTCGGGTTGGCTGCTGATGGGCCTTCCCGGGCTTGCGTATTGGACCGGCCTTGCGGACGCGGGCTGGACCGCCATCGGCCTCGCCGTCGGCACATATCTGAATTTTCTTTTCGTTTCAAAACGGCTTCGGCGATACAGCGTAAAGGTTGACGCCTTCACGATACCCGACTTCTTTTCCAACCGCTTCCGCGAGAAAAAGAAAATTCTGATGACCATCGCTTCACTGGTTATTATAATATTTTTCTCGGTATATGCGGCGCAATGCCTGAGCGCCTGCGGCAAGCTGTTTTCGAATTTGTTCGGTTTATCATACACAAGTATGATGATCATCTCTGCCATCTTTGTGTTGGCCTATACTTTTCTCGGCGGCTTCCTCGCGGAGAGCGCCTCCGACTTTATGCAGGCTATCGTTATGGTCACGGCTCTTGTGCTCATCCTTGCGCTGAGCGTTGCAAGCGCAGGCGGCATCTCTGTTGTTATATCCAACGCCAAAAGCTACGACGGGTTTTTATCACTTTTATCAAGCGCAACCCCCTCCCAAACCGAAATAAATGTGTTCGGACCCGCTGAAAAATACGGCATTTTGTCGATTTTATCATGTCTTGCATGGGGTCTCGGCTATTTCGGCATGCCGCAGGTACTCCTTCGCTTCATGGGAATCCGCTCCGAGCATGAACTTACCCGTTCCCGCCGCGTAGCGATCATCTGGGTGGTAATCTCGATGGCTGCTGCCATCTTTATCGGCATCGTCGGCCGCAGCGTGGCCGGACTTGACTATCTGTCCAACGCCGAAGCCGAGAATATTTTCATTGACGCGGCAACGATGTTCCTGCCGCCTATCCTCGCCGGCTTTGCCTGCGCGGGCGTGCTTGCCGCGGCTATCAGCTCCTCCGACTCGTATCTGCTGATTACCGCTTCCGCAGTCAGCCAGAACATTTTCCGCGGCATAATAAAGAAAGACGCCTCAGAAAAACAGGTCATGTGGTGTTCTCGAATCACTCTTGCGGTTATAACGATCGCAGCCATGATTATCGCGTGGAACTCCGACAGCACCATCTTCGCGATAACTTCCTTTGCGTGGGCGGGTCTCGGCGCAGCCTTCGGTCCGCTTATTCTGTTCAGCCTGTTCTGGAAGCGCACCACCTATCCCGCCGCCATCGCCGGAATGATTTCGGGAGGAGTAATGGTATTCTTCTGGAAACTCGTCATCAATCCCCTCGGCGGCGTCTGGAAGATATACTGCCTGCTGCCGGCGTTTATATTAAGCTCGCTCGTTATCGTGGCAGTCTCTCTCGTTACGGAAAGCCCGGACAAAGAGATAACAGACGAATTCGAAGAAGTACGCGCCGGTTGATGTAAAGATAATAAGCGGAGCCGCGGCAAAACTCAAACTTTGCCGCGGCTCTTTCATGTTTCCGTATATTATGCGAATCGTAAAAAGACTGCCTATATATTATTTGTTTCCGCCCCTGATAACGTTTCTCCGTATCTTTCCGGAGATCGTCTTCGGCAGCTCGTCGACGAATTCGACGACGCGGGGGTATTTGTAAGGCGCGGTATGGTGCTTGACGTAGTCCTGAACTTCTTTTTTAAGCTCCTCGCTTGT
>DUUJ01000116.1 GCA_012841635.1 Clostridiales bacterium
AAGTCATTATCGGCGTTTTTTCTATATGAATTGAATAGCGCGATGCGCTATTCTGCGAGTTTTGCCTTCGGCAAAACATCGTGTTTCGCAAGAGCCGAAACCAATTTAATGAATTTGTCGGTTATATCTTTTAGAAACCGTCTAAAATAAGAAACCTAAAGTCTTTTGGAAAAAGGGGTTTGGGGAAAAGACCTTTTCTTCAGAAAAGGTTTTTTCCCCAATAATTACAGAAAGATATTATGATATTAAAACCACTTGAAACTACTGTCGCTTATAGATGTCCCGAATGTGGAGGGATGGTGGTGTCGCCGGTGGGGGCTTTTGCGCTGACGGGCGATATGTTCCGGCTGAAGTGTCCCTGCGGCGGCTCTGCGCTTGAGATACAGCTCGGGAAAGAGAAGGTGCGGCTGGTCGTGCCCTGCGTCGCCTGTCCGCCCCCGCACCATTACAATATGTCGCGGCAGCTTTTCTTTTCCCGGGACATTTTCACCCTTGCCTGCCCTTACACCTCGATCGGCTGCGCTTTTATCGGCAGCGCCGACAAAGTGCGCGAGGCATACGACGAATCTACCCGAACCCTTGCCGAAATGCTCGGCGTCGACTCCGGCGAGATCGACTTCTCCGACGAAGCCGCCCGCGCGGCCGCTCATCCGCATAATGAAGAAGAAGCCGATCCCGGCAGCGAGCCGGGCGATACTTTTGACGACCCGCAAAATTCGCCGTTCTATGAAAGCACCATCCTGACCGCCGTCGCCTCCCTCCGCGACGAAGGCCGAGTCGCCTGCCGCTGCCAAAACTCCGCTCTGCAGAAGCTCGACTTCGAGTTAACCCGCGGCGGCGTCAAAGTCTTCTGCGAAACCTGCGGCGCCTCAAGAGAGCTGTTCATCCCCTCGGAAAACGCCGCCGTCTCCTTCGCAGTGGATGCAGGGGAGCTGAGGTTGGAGTAGGGACGCGGCGGGGGGCTTTGCCCCGGGGGACTTCGTCCCCCAGACCCCCTACAAGAAAACTTTTATAAAAGTTTTCTTGACTTTCAAAACTTTTCGACCCAAATATTATATAAACAAGATTAATGAACGAACTTATACTTGCAAAATACGGCGAGCTCATGCTTAAGGGGCTCAACAGAAAACGATTCGAAGAGCAGCTTCTTCGGGATATCCGCTTCCGCGCCGAGCGGCACGGCGGCTGTGAGATAGAACACGCGCAGTCGGCGCTTACCGTGACGCCGAAAGAGGACGCCGACGCAGACGGGCTTTTCGATGAACTTACCCGCGTTTTCGGGCTTGTCGGGGTCGGACGCGCCGCCGTCTGCGAAAAAAACATGGACTCGATACGCAAGACCGCGCGGGAATACATTCCCGATTATCTTGAAGGCAAAAAGACCTTCAAGGTCGAGTCGAAGCGTTCCGACAAGAGCTTTCCGCTAAAGTCGCCGGAAATTTCCGCCGAAATCGGCGGCGTTATCCTCGAAGAGACGGCGAAGCGGGGACAGCGTATCAAGGTCGACGTAAACAACCCCGACGTTATCGTCCGCGTTGAAATCCGCGACAGCCGCGCATTTGTTTCGGCGGGACAGCAGCGGGGAGCCGGCGGAATGCCGGCGGGCAGTTCGGGTCGCGGGATGGCGCTGCTTTCCGGCGGCATCGACTCGCCCGTCGCCGCGTATATGATGGCGCGGAGGGGACTTGCGCTCGACGCGGTGCATTTTGAAAGTTTCCCTTATACCTCGGAGATGGCGTGGCGGAAGGTGCTCGAACTCGGTCGGCTGCTTTGCTTGTACTTGGGGCGGCTGCGGGTGCACGTCATCTCGGTGACGCAGATACAGCAGCAGCTCAAAGCCAACACGATTGAAGATTACTTTACCATTCTTCTGCGCCGGTCGATGATGCGGCTGGCGGGAAGGGCGGCACGGCGCGCCGGCTGCCGCTGCCTGATTACCGGAGAGGCGCTGGGGCAGGTTGCGAGCCAGACGCTCGAAGCGCTGACGGTGACAAACGACGCCTCGCCGCTCCCCGTCTTTCGCCCCTGCATCGGCATGGACAAGGAAGAAATAATCACAATCTCTCGGAATATCGGGACCTTTGAGACGTCTATCCTGCCGTATGAGGACTGCTGCACCGTCTTCACCCCCGCGCGCCCGAAGACGCGGCCGGAACTTGCGAAAGTGCTGGAGCAGGAAGCGCTTTGGGACTGGCAGACGCTGGAGGATGAGGCGATGGCGGGAATCGTGAAATATGATCTGACGGCGGATACGGTGGTGGAAAGCCTTTGCTTTGAATAATGTCGGAGCTTTGAATAATGTCGGTGCTCTCGCGCCGACATTATTCGAGAGTTTTGCCTGCGGCAAAACGTCTCTGCACCAAAGTAAAGTCATTATTTGTGTTACTCTTGCTCTTGAATATAAAAACTCTCCCGCTTCCATCCTTTACGGACGGCGGCGGGAGATGATTTTTTTGCGTTTTTTCGGCAAATCGGAAAGAGAATTTTATTTTATGCCAAGTTCCCGTTCCGCTTCATCAAGCGAATATGTCTTCGGGTTGTCAAGATATTCCTTCATCGCGGCTTCGTATTCGGAAATGTCGTATTCATCTTCGATGCGCTCAAGCAGTGTTTGACGTACAAACTCGGAAACAGTCATATTCTTCATTTCCGCATATTTGCGTATCAAAGCCGCCTCCGATTCGCTTAATCTGATTGAAACAGTCATATCGCCACCTCAAAAAACATAAATAAAGACTCTACTTGCCGACGGCGATATATTGCCTTCGGCAATATTCGCGTGTCCCGCAGAGCGGGACACAATACTCAGCAGAATAACCGCTATGCGGTTATTCACTTCTTATAGAAAAAACATAAATAAAAACTTTATCCGGGAGCGGCGAGTTTCGACGAAGTCGAAACTCGCAGAATAACCGCGAAGCGGTTATTCAATTAATTTTGTTTTGCTGAAAGCAAAACATTCCTCAGAGAAAACACAAATAAAAACTTTATCCGGGAACGGAGATGTTTTGGCGAAGCCAAAACTCTCGAATAATGTCGGCGCGGAAGCACCGACATTATTCAATTTAACTGACCGGAGACATCAGCACCCGACCGGTGCCCCGATACACGTTCACCAGACCTTCGCCGGAAGCGGCGGAGCCGACCAGCGTCTTGGTGGTGCGCTCTACCGTGAATTCAAGCGAGCCGGACCAGGCGATCGCCATGTTGCCGTCGATCTTGAGCACGTCGTTGCTGAGATCGACCACGAACAGCTCCTCCGCCGGGACGCGGCTTTCGAGGACCGCAATGCCGCTGCCTTTGAGAATCGAGTTGAAGAGACCTTCGTTGCCCATCACCGCGGAGGAGATGTTCGAACGGGCAATAACGCCGAGCTGAACCGAGCTGTCGCAGGCGAGGAAAAGGCCGTCGTCGATGACCATTCCGCCGTCCCAGTCTTCGACGTTCTCGAAAAGGATATACTTGTAAGTCGGTTCCATGACAACAAGACCGAATCCCGAATAGGCGGGCTTGATCGCCGATTCGCCGGTTACCCTGCCGCCGATGAATTTCTTCATGAGATCGCCGGCGCCTTTTACGTTGGTGGCGGCGTCGACTTGACCGATGAGCATCTGCATCGCGCCCGACTGGATGGTTATCGCGTTGCCGTTGAGCGCCGCGACGACCTGGCGCTTGCGGAGGTTCATCTGCGCCGCAAAATACCTGCTTGCCGCGGTATCATGCGTGACCGAGTAGTCTTTGGTGTACTCAACGACGTTGAAGCAGCCGCGCTGATCCACCACATTGTGCGAGCCGGTCTGAGAAAGAATGTTTTCCGTGAACATAATGGAATACTCCTTTATTTTATAAAAAATTATAAAAGCTGTTTTAATTCGGAGACACGTTCCGGGGGACTTTGTCCCGGGGAGAGACGAAGTCCCCCCAAACCTCCCTATAAAAAACTTTTGAACTATAACTTATCTAATAGAAAAAACGCCGGTAATCACCCAAATCATGCAATATTTTCAGCGGACACAAAGTGTCCGCCGTAAAATTGCTTATAAATTAAACTGTCGTCAGAAAAAACCGATAATGACTTTACTTTGGTGCGGAGATGTTTTGGCGAAGCTAAAACTCTCGAATAGCGCTTGCAGCGCTATTCAGGGGCGAGCGATGTTTTGCCTGCGGCAATATCCGCGACTTGCGCGAAGCGCAAGTCAGCGAAGCAAAATTAAATATTACAGATTAAAGTTTCGGCAAAGCCGAAACTTTCCTTAGAAAAAACACAAACTAAGACTTTACTTTGGTGCGGCGACGTTTTGCCAAAGGCAAAACTCGCGAATAGCGCCCATGGCGCTATTCAATGTGTCGACATTATTCATTTGGTCGATGGAAATTCCCTTGTCTTATTCGGGTCTTCCCGGATGGCGGGGATTTCCTGTGACGAGGTGTTAATCATTCGGGCGGCGGGGCGGGCGCCGGTGTTTGCGGCATTCCCTGCGCCTGTCGGCAAGCCTTCGCCGGAAGAGGCGTCCGACGCGGGAGTTCTCGCCGGGCGGCGCTGAGCAGCCCCCGGCCGCTTCACTGCCTGCTGATTTCCGGTCTGTCCGGCGGCGTCGTTGTAGGGGTTCGGCTTGACGGCAGCCGTCAGCCCCGTCTGGTCGGGGGAGCCGGAACGGCGGCGCCGGGAACCTTTTGCCCCTGCGTTCGCCTGCATTATGCCGGTGCGCTGAGCCTGAAGCTCGGCGCGGCGGCGGGCGCGCTCCTCTTTATGACGGGCAAGGATCAGCGTGCGGCGGATTATAAGCGCAATAAGGCCGATAACGGCAAGAACGACGACCACCAAAATGAAAATCCCTATCCCCTTGAGAAATGCGAGGAAGCGGGAGCCGGGCTTCGTCCAGACGAGCACCGAGCGGAGGTACATCGAATAGCTGCCCTCATGCACTTCGCCGTCGGAGGGACGGATCAGAATCTTGAAGGAATCCGCGCCGGGATGGACGTCGGTCAGGCTGTCCACCTTGAATGTGACGTTCGTCCAGGCGCCTGCCGTGATCTGCGCGACGCCTTCGTATGTCGCCGCTTTTTCCGACGCGCTTCCCTTGGTCGACGTCCGGAGCATGATAGAGATGTCTTTGACGTTTTCCGGGGCGTCGACTTTTACGTCGAAGCTGATGTAGCGCGCGCCGTCCAGCGGGATCGGGTGGAGGGCGAGGGTTTCCTTGTTGACGTTCTTTGTGTCTTCAATCGCGGTTGCGCCGATGCCCATGTATTCGCCCGGCCAGCGGGAAGACATATTTGCGTGGAGCAGCGTCTTGTTTCCGTGTTCGGGGTCCGGTTCAAGCTGTATCGTCGTGTCGGGACCCGACGCAAGATACGACCAGAAAAATCCGCAGTAGCTGCCGCGGGTGAAGTCGAAAAGCGTCTTGCCGTCGAGCTGCCGCGTGAGGTCGGACGTCAGCTGCGGTATCGTCTCGTAGATGTCGGATGTGCCGGTCTTCGCTTGGTCGTATCTCTTTACCAGGTCCGACCAGTTTCCGATTCCGATTATGTTCAGCGAGGAGCTGGTCATCTCGGCGGAGCGGGATGTGTCGATGTATTTGAAAACGTTGTATATCGGCTTGCGCCCGACCGGCTCGACAAAGCCGTCGCTGTTTGTGTCCGCGGAAGTCCAGAGACCCCGGCGGCTTCCGACTCCGTCGACATGGTCGGAATAGATTATCGCTTCTATCGTATCCGAGAAAAGCGCCTGATAATAGGCGTAGGCGTAGCTTGCCGCCTGATTTGCCGTCGTATCCGGATTATCGGCGGCGGAAGTCACGACGCCGTCGGAATATCCCCCGCCTTCCGAACCCGCGACGCTGAAATCATGTATCAGCACGCTTCGCGGCGAGCCGTTGTATAAAAACTGCTCGGTCGAGAGGAAGAGCGTCATAACGTCGATGTTTTTCATCGTGACGAAGGGGCTGTTCGCGTCGGCGGTCGCGTAATCGTCGATCCAGAGGGTGGAAGACTGCCTGTCGGAGGGGGAGGCGCAGAGCGCCAGCCGCCAGGGGATATCCCCCGACCACTTGATCTTGTCGGCGAATTTGATAAGGAAAGTTTTCGAGTCGTAGTCGACGAGGCTGTCCGAGTCGCGGTTCATGTCGGAACTCAGGACGTTGAAGTTGTTGTCGATCGGCATATAGACCCGGGCGTTTGAGTAAACCGTCCGGACGGCGGTATCCGCCATGCGGAAGGCGGCGATATAGTAGTTGAGGAATGAGTCCATGTTCATCGGACCCATGTAATAATAGTTCCGGTTGGAGTTGACGTTGAAGCCCCAGATGTAGCTGCCGCAGAAGCCGTGCGTCCCTTCCGGATCGGTGTATCTGTCGCAGAGGAAGGAGAGCAGTCCCTGCGTCATCGTAACGGCGCGTTCGTCGCCGACGTTAAGCGCGCACATGACGGCGGAGGAGGGAATGTCCGGATAATAAAGGCAATCGAGCGCCGAACTCTGCCCTTCCTTTTTCGCGGTCAGGACAAAGTCAAAATAGACGTTGACTCCGGCGTCGGTCATAAGCCGTGTCTTCATGTCGAGGGCGTCGAGCGCCTTGCGGCTGACGTACCAGGTCGAGCCGGCGAATTCGTATGAATAGGTGTCCCCCGGCTCGGTCATAATGAAGTCGTTTATCGCGACGTCGATGACGGTGTGGCTGACGCCTAATTCTATGGCGTCGCTCCAGAGGGTGGTGCGGAGTCCCTTTTTCATCCTGTTTCCGGCGGAGATCATTTCCGGGAAATCGTATTTGTATTTCGCCGCGACGGTCGGGTTGTCGAAATATCTCGCCGGGGCGCAGACGGCAAAGCTGGCGCCGGTCTCAATCGCGACGATGAATTTCGAATAGACGAGCTGAGGTTCCGCCGCAAGGTCGCATTTTACCTTGAACGAGAGCTTGTTTTCGACTTTGGCGGTGCCGACGGGGGCGTATTCGGCGAGTTTCGACGCCGAGCCGTAAGGAGCGACCGCGAAGAGGGAGACCGTCTCCCCTTTGTGCGATGAGACGAAGTCGTCGGTAAACTGGACCTTGACCTCATACGAGGCGGCGTCATCGGCGAACACCGCCGAGACGATCTCGTCGGAGGTGATGTCAGCCGCGGCAAAAACGCCGACGCCGAAGGACGCGGCGGCAAAAAGGCAAAGCGCCAAAATGAGCGCCCGCGCCGCATATAAAGTTGACTTCTTCATATCGTTTTCTCCGTTGGTCTCGTATAATTACCTCGGCGATTCAAAATCGGTTTCGGATGGGGTTTCTGATATATCCTGTAATCGGCTCTTATCCGACCTACTATTGTAATCGGCTTTTACCCGACTGGCCTTTAATCCAACCGAATACTCAATCAGGCTATATCTAATCGGTTTTCAAGGTTGAGATTAAAGGGCGGAATCAATTGTTATTCGCAGCCTTTACAATTACGGTAAAATCTACCGGCTTCAGCGACGCGCCGCCGATAAGTCCGCCGTCGATATCCGCCTCGTTGAGAAGATCGGCGCAGTTCGCGGCGTTCATCGAGCCGCCGTAAAGAATATGGGTGCGGTCGGCGATGAAATCTCCGTAAATCTTGCCTATGATCGAGCGGATCTGCGCGCAGACTTCCTGAGCCTGGGCGGTGGATGCGTTGCGGCCGGTGCCTATCGCCCATACCGGCTCATAAGCGATGACGACGTTTGCCATCTGCTCGGCGGATACGTTCTGGAGGGCAATTTTCGTCTGGAGGCCGACTACTTCTTCGGTAATGCCGGCGTCGCGGTCGGTAAGCGTTTCGCCGACGCAGATAATTGTCTGAAGTCCGGCGTCGAGAGCGGCGCGGGCGCGGAGATTTACCGTCTCGTCGGTCTCGCCGAAATAGGTGCGGCGTTCCGAGTGGCCGACGATGACGCTTGTCGCGCCTATCTCAAGCAGCATTTCGGCGGAAATTTCGCCGGTAAAGGAGCCCTTCGGGGCGGAGTGCACATTCTGCGCGCCGACTCTGATGTTTGTGCCGCGAGTCTTCTCGACAGCCGAGCAGAGGTCGACAAAAGGAACGCAGACGACAATGTCGGCGCGGTCGACTTCGGATACCATCGGGATCAGTTCATCGAGTAATTCGACGCATTCGTGCGGCGTCTTATTCATTTTCCAGTTGCCGACGACAAGCGGCTTGCGAAGACTTTTATTCATGGTGGTTAATTCAGCTCCGAGATTTGGATTTATTGATGTAGATTTTGCGAAGCAAAATGATTTAATTTGATAACTCGCAGAGCGAGTTATTATGCTTTCGGGCGTTTAAGAAGAAGTCCGGGGGAGTTTATTCGGTCGGGAATTTATTCCCCGGGGAAACAAATCCCCCCGGACGAAAATTGCTTTATTGACAGATTATTTATCCTGCAGGCAGGCGATGCCGGGGAGTTCGAGTCCTTCGAGGAATTCGAGGGAGGCGCCGCCGCCGGTCGAGATATGGGTCATCTTGTCGGCGTATCCGAGTTTTTCGACCGCCGCGGCCGAGTCGCCGCCGCCGATGATGGATACCGCGCCCGATTCGGCTACCGCGTGAGCAACCGAAGCGGTGCCGCCGGCGAAGTTCGACCATTCGGAAACGCCCATCGGGCCGTTCCATACGACGGTTCCGGCGCCTATCAGCGTCTTTGCGTAAAGCTCCTGAGTTTTGTCGCCGATGTCAAGTCCCATCCAGCCGGCGGGAATGCTGTCGGAATAGATGCGCATGAAGACGGTGTCTTCCTTGTATTCGCGGCCGATGATGTTGTCTACCGGCAGAAGCAGCGCGACTTTCTTTTCTTCGGCTTTCGCCATGATTTCGCGGGCGACGTCGAGTTTGTCTTCCTCGCAGAGGCTGATTCCGATCGAGTTGCCGAGGGCGCGGAAGAAGGTGTAAGCCATAGCGCCGCCGATAATCAGGGTGTCGACCTTGTCGAGGAGGTTATTGATAACGCCGATCTTGTCGGAGACTTTGGCGCCGCCCAAAATGGCGACGAAGGGGCGCTTCGGCTCGGCGAGCGCGTCGCCCATTATCTTGATCTCTTTCTGGATCAGATATCCGCATACTGCGGGGAGATAGTCGGCGACGCCGGCGGTCGAGGAATGAGCGCGGTGAGCGGTGCCGAACGCGTCGTTTACATATATCTCGGCGAGGGAGGCGAGCTGCTTTGAAAATTCCGGGTCGTTCTTTTCTTCTTCCTTGTGGAAGCGGACGTTTTCTATCAGCATTACGTCGCCGTCTTTGAGGGCGGCGGCTTTTGCGCGGGCGTCGCCGCCGATGACGTCGGCCGCGAGCGGGACCGGCTTGCCGAGCAGCTCGGAAAGGCGGGCGGCGATCGGCGCCAATGTATATTTCGGGTTGAACTCGCCCTTCGGGCGGCCGAGGTGAGAGCAAAGGATGACCTTCGCGTTATTGTCGATAAGATACTTTATGGTCGGAAGCGCGGCGACGATGCGTTTGTCGTCGGTGATGGTCTGACCGTCCATCGGAACGTTGAAATCGCAGCGGACAAGGACTTTCTTGCCGGAAACGGCGATGTCTTCAACGGTTTTCTTGTTGTAGTTCATACTCTGTGATAATTCCTTTCGTTTCTGTATGTTTTACGCAGCCGGGAAAACCCGAAAAAGCCGATGCAGACGCATTTCGCCGCGGGAAAGCCCGTTGCTTGATATTCACACTATATTTTACCACATTGGGGGAGATTTAGCAAGGGAATTGTGTAAATTTAAATAGAATTTCTCCGTATAATATGTTGAGGCGGGGAGATTTTGGGAGGACGCGGGAAATTTCCGGGAGAAATATCGGCGGTGATTTAAAAGTCCGTCGGCGGGTTATTTGTAAAGCGGTGACATTACCAAAATCTTACTTGACAAACCCGTCTAAAAGAAATATAATGTTGTATAATGTAAACAATGAATATGATAATAAAAACCGGTATTATCCGGAATCGGAGTTGAATAACCCGCGGAGCGGGTTATTCTGCGAATATTTCCTACGGAAATATATCGCCGTCGGCAAGTCGAGTTTTTATTTGTGTTTTCTATAATAG
>DUUJ01000117.1 GCA_012841635.1 Clostridiales bacterium
TAATAATTGTTCTCGGTGCCGGTTTTGGTGTACCAGACGCCGTCGTCGCGGAAGAGAGTCATTACTCTGTCAAAGACTTCGAAAATCCTCTCGTTTGAACCGGCGGTAAGCCGCGGAATCCCGTCCGAATCGATTTCGACCATCCGCTGACGGGCTCCGGCGATGAAGTTCGGCAGAAGTGAGTTGGACCTTCCGGCAAAGCCCCAGATATCGTCCTTCGTCATCTGGCCGTCTCCGTTTGCGTCCTGCACCGCGGCTTTTGCCATCTCCGCGCAGACGTCAAAGGTCCATTTGCCCGAATCGACAAGCTCATAGGGGTTTTCAAGATTGAGCGACGACAGCATGTTCTTGTTGAAGAGAATTGCGTTCGTAAAGTCATATATGCCCATATTCAAAGAGCCGAACATGACGAAGTTTTTGTCGGTAAGATTTACCTGGTCATTTATTTCATTGAACCACCATTGGGTTCCGGTAGTGATATACGGCAGGGTCTTGAAGTCGACAAAGAGTCCGGAACCGATCATGCCGAAAGCGGCGCGGCCGAGCTGCATTGCGGCGTCGAAGGCGTCTTCGCCAGCAAATACCGTGTTTCTCATCAAAGACAGCGCAGCTTCCGACTCACCGGGAATTATATCCGGGGCAAATACAACGCCGAGTTCATCTTCGACTTTCTTTATCCTGTCATACATCGCGTCGTTCAGAACGTCGCCGGTCTGCTCAGTCACCGCGGTTATGCAGTAAGTCGAGGTGGTTGTCGACGTGAGCCACCTGAATTCATAGCCTTCGAAATCAAGCCGCGGTACTCCGTGGGTGAGTTCCGTTGAAATTTCCTCCGTCGCCTGGGTCGCGGCAGTGACGCCGATCGGGTAACGTTCGTTATCGGAGTCGCCGCCGCAGGAAGATATAATCGGCAGAAAGGCTGTCAGCAAGAATGCAATCAACAGCATAGAGGTCAGATTTTTTTTGATTATTTTCGTTTTATACATTTGAAGTCATTCTCCTGTCGCTTCTTCGAAAAGCTGCGCGTAGCCGGTTTCGACTTTTTCTTTGATTGAGGTATAATAAGACGAAACGTCGGCGCTGTTCTTGGTCATGAAATACGAGTAATACGCGTATGCGGAAAGTTTTCCCGAAGGATCGAGATTATACGAAAGATCGTAGGTCGCCCTGTCGCGCATCATGCGGTAGATTTGAGTCGATTCCTCATCGCGGAGGATTTTGTTCTCAACATACTGTTCGACAAAGGCGTCCTTTACGTATTTATTCGACGCCGCCGAAAGCGCTTCGATTATCGCGCCGGTGCGGTTTATGTCGGAAACCGACTGCGGGACCGCCATCATGCCGCCCGAGCTCCAGACCACGTAATCGGGCTGAGCTTCATCGTATTTCGGGTATGGAAGATATCCGATGTCAAACTCGTGCAAACGCAGCAGAACCGGATCGGAGCCATACGGCTTGAATAAGGCGTTTCCGTCGTCGAAAATCTTATACTGGTCGTTGTTCTGCTTTTTGTTGAAGTAAACGTCGGGATTGGCTCTCAGCGCGACGATGCTTTCTACGATTCTCGCTATTCTGTCGGAATAGAGATTTATAACAAAGCCGTCATCGCTGTTTGTTACCTGTATCTCGCCCGCATTGAACGGGAAGGCGGCGGAGAAGGCGGCATTCAGCACAAGACCGTATCTGTCTCCCAATCCCGCCTGCTGATCGCCGTCAAGGTCAGAGTAAACGCCGGCGCAGTACCAAAGCATTTTATCGAAGGTCCAGGTACCGTCAAAGACGTCCTGATATGGCTGCTCTTTGCCTATATCTTTTATCAGGTCTTTGTTTGAAACTATCCGAAAATGCTGCTGGACTGTATAGGTGAAATCAGATACCGCGAAATACTGCCTGCCGCCGATGCTGTATGCGGCGTTGGCTGTCTGGTTATACCATTCGCTTTCAAGATTCACATACGGAAGCTGCTTCCAGTCAAATGCCAGATGCTGAGAAACATAACCCGACCGCTCGCCCGGCGACCAGAAACAGATAAGGTCGAAATCATCGGCGCCGGAAA
>DUUJ01000118.1 GCA_012841635.1 Clostridiales bacterium
AACTTGCCGACTGCGATGTTTTGCTTTCAGCAAAACTCGCGAATAACACGCGAAGCGGGTTATTCACTTACTTTCTCTTTCTTGTTTTTAAGAGCGGAAAAAGAAAAATTCGGAATTCTTGAAAAAGCTGTGCATTTCCGGAAAACATTCAAATAAATTGATTTTGCCTTTGGCAAAATCTTCCATAGAAAAAACATAAATAAAAACTTAACTTTGGGACTGAGATGTTTCACCGAAGGTGAAACTCTCGAATAACCCGCTTCGCGGGTTATTCAAGGGAAGGATAAAAGACATGCATATTGAAATTGATAAGTCCGCGCTGGTCGCGGCGATGGAGCCGGCGCTCGGCTGCGTTTCAACAAGAAGAATGACGCTTGACCGCCCGATCCCGACGGCGGGATTCAGATTTCTCTGCAGGGACGGCGTCGACAGCATTGATTTTGCCGCGTATGACCTTGAAAAAGGCTACCGCACAATCTGTCCGGCGATCGTTTTTGAAGGCGGATCGGCGGTGCTTGAAGCCGCGCGTCTGAATCAGATGATCCGGCTGATGCCGGAAGGCCGCATTGAAATAGAAGTCGACGACAAGGGGCTTGTCAAAGTCACCGGCGGAAGTTCGGTGTTTGAGATGAGCTCGCTTCCCGGCGAAGATTTCCCCGACATGCCCGACCTCCGCGGCGAGGAAGGCTATGTGGTGAAGCAGTCTCAGCTTAAGGAAATTATCGGTCAGACAATCTTTGCGTCCGCCGTGAACGAGCCGAGACAGGCGCTCAACGGAATCTTCTTCAAGGCGGTCGAAGGGGAATTCACCGCGGTGTCATGCGACGGAAACCGTCTCGCCCTACGCATCGACGGCGGCGAAAAGGCGGCGAAGTTCGACGAGGGCGGCAGAAAGAAGATGTTTTCCTTCATAATCCCGATAAAAGCCGTAACCGAGCTGCAAAGAATCCTTTCCAACGACGAAGAAAAGACCGTCCGCGTCATTCAGGGCGCGAAAAACGTCGTTTACGAGCTGGGGGACGACTCTATCTTCTTCTCAAGGCTGATAGACACCGAATATATCGATTATATCCGCTTTATCCCGACATCCTTCAAGACCGAAGTCACCGTCGACGCGAAGAGATTTCTGAACGCTCTCGAGCGCGCGTCGCTGATAACCGAGGAGAGGGCGGCGGGACAGGTGAGAAGCGCGGTGAAATGCCGCTTCGCCGACGATATCGCCGAAATAGGCGCCGTTTCCAGCACCGGCCGCGTCAGAGACGAGTTCCGGGTGGAGATGGAGGGAGATCCGATTGAGATAGCCTTCAACTGCCGGTTCCTGCTCGACGCGGTACGCGCCTCCGATTCGGAAAAACTCCGGCTGTCGCTGATTTCGCCGATTCAGAGCATGATAATCGAAGACCCGGAAACCGAAGCGGATGAAAAGTATCTGTTCTTAGTCTTGCCGGTAAAGATGCGATCTTGACTGGCGCTCCGCGCCAGTCGCGAATATTGTCTTCGACAATATGTCGCCGCCGGATGGTTAAGTCATTATCGGTTTTTTCTGAGGAAAATTTTGCTGCGCAAAATTAAATAGCGGACGCCAAAGGCGTCCGTTGTGTATGTATGCGGAGCATATGACAAAATTAAATAATGTATGTAACAAAAATAAAGCTGAGACGTTACCGCAACATTTATGAAGCGGAAGTCATCCCGGCGCGGGGGGTTACCGTCCTGCGCGGAGACAACGGGCAGGGGAAGACCAATCTGCTTGAGGCTGTCAACGTCTTTTCGCTGGGGCGCCCTTACCGGACCCGCCGGGAGAAAGAGCTTATCTACGGCATCGGCGGCGGCAGAGTCGTCAACGGAAGAAGGCTCGGACCCGGCGAAAGCTCGGATTTTGCCGAAGCGGCGCTGACTTTCGCCGATGATAAAGGCCGAGAAACGGTCACCGAGATCACCTGGTTTCTCGACGGGACAAAGAGGATAATCAGAGAAGGCGCCCGGCTGAAGCCGTCGGAGCTGATAGGCAGGTTCCGCGCCGTGCTTTTTTCGCCGGACGATCTGACCCTCGTCAAAGAAGGGCCGTCGGGCCGCCGCGCCTTTTTCGACTTCGCCGTCTCTCAGCTGGATCAGAAATATCTTGCGTCGCTGACGAGATATAACCATATCTTATCCCAGAGAAACGCCCTTCTCCGCGGCTATAAAACGACGGACGGCTCCGCCCGCGCCGCGCTGCCGGCGTATACTCCCTATCTCGCCCGGGAAGCGGCTTATATAACCAAGGTGCGCGGCAGGTATCTTGAGCTGTTTTCCGCGTCCGCCGAGTCGATTTATTCGGACATGACCGGCGGGCAGGAGAAGTTCGCCGCGGCATATTTAGGGCAAAGAACCGAGGAAGAATTCGCTCAGCTTTTCCAAGATTTCGAAAGCCGCGACATCGAATACGGCACCACGACGACAGGCCCGCACCGCGACGACTATTCGCTTCTTCTGAACGGCGTCCCGGCAAGGCAGATGGCAAGCCAGGGGCAGCAGCGGAGCATCGTGCTTTCGATGAAGCTCGCGCAGGGGGAGGTCATGAAGGCGTCTTCCGGCGAGTATCCGGTCTTCCTGTTCGACGACGTTCTGAGCGAGA
>DUUJ01000119.1 GCA_012841635.1 Clostridiales bacterium
ACGAATTTATTAAGCAGGATTTAAAAGAAGGCGTTTATGACTATGTCCATACCCGTTTTCCGCCCGAACCTAACGGTTATCTTCATATCGGCCACTGCAAGGCGATGGTGATAGATTTCGGCACCGCGATAAAATACAACGGTCAGTGCAACCTCCGTATGGACGATACCAACCCCGCCAAAGAAGACGAGGAATACGTCGACGCTATAAAAGACGATATCCATTGGCTCGGCTTCGACTGGGAAGACAGATTTTATTACGGTTCCGATTATTTTGAGGAGCAGTATCAATACGCCGAGGAACTGATAAAAAAAGGCCTCGCATATATCTGCGAGCTTACCCCCGAGCAGTTCCCCGAATACCGCGGAGACCTTTCAAATCCGGCGGTCTCCCCCTACCGCGATCGTCCTGCCGACGAAAGCCTCGACCTTTTCCGACGAATGCGGGCAGGCGAGTTCCCGGAAGGAAAATACACCCTCCGCGCTAAAATAGACCTTGCATCCGGCAACTTTAACATGCGCGACCCGGTGCTTTACCGCATCCGATATATCGAACACCACAGACAGGGCAACAAGTGGTGCATCTACCCGATGTATGACTTTGCCCATCCGCTTCAGGACGCTCTCGAAGGGATAACGCACAGCCTCTGCTCTCTCGAATACGAAGATCACCGCCCGCTCTATAACTGGGTCATAGACAACTGCGACGTTCCCTCCCGCCCGCGCCAGATCGAGTTTGCGCGCCTTAATATAACAAATACCGTACTTTCGAAGCGCTATCTGCGATATCTCGTCGAAAACGGAATAGTTGACGGATGGGACGACCCGCGCATGCCGACCCTCTGCGGTCTGCGACGCCGCGGCTACACTCCCGCCGCGATACTTGACTTTATCGATCGCGTCGGTGTCTCAAAAGCCAACAGCATGGTAGATATCGGTCTTTTGGAGCATTGCATCCGTGAGGATTTAAACACCAAAGCCGAGAGAAGGATAGCCGTGCTGCAGCCGGTGAAGGTTATCATCGATAATTATCCTGAAGATAAAACGGAATATTTCGATTTTCCCAATAATCCCACCGACCCTGATGCCGGCACCCGTCCCCTTCCTTTTACAAAAGAAATTTATATCGACGCAGACGACTTCGCGGAGGTACCTCCGCCGAAATATCACCGCTTAAAACCGGGTGGCGAGGTTCGTCTGATGAACTCATACATAATAAAATGCGTCGGATTCGATAAAAACCCCGACGGCAGCATAGCAGCCATCCATGCGACCGCCGACCTTGAAACCGGCACCGACGTCCCGACCGACCGGAAGGTTAGAGGGACGATCCACTGGCTGTCTGCCGAACACGCGGCAGAAACAAAAGTGATTCTGTATGACCGCCTCTTTACCGAGGAAAACATGAACGACCTGCCGGAAGGAAAGAGCTACGTCGATTTCCTTAACCCCGAATCCGCGGCCGCAGTGCCGGCTGCTATGGTTGAAGCTTCGCTGAAAAACGCCGAACCGGGAGATAAATTCCAGTTCGTCCGTATCGGCTATTTTGCAAAGGATACAAAAACTCCCGACACTTTCAACCGCATCGTGACCTTGAAGGACAGCTTTCCCAAAAAATAAAAAAACGCGGGCGCTTTGCAGCTCCGCACAAAAATCAGGATAAAAGTTTTATAAAAACAGCGGTTTTGACTCCGGTCGATGCAGCCCAAACCGCTGTTTGAATCTCACTGTATTATTCGAATGTGTAATTGGCTTGCATCTGCATATTTTATCTTATGCTTTTGTTTTGCTTCTTTCCCGCCAGAGACTTATCGTGACTGCCGTCATCAAGACAGCCAGGACCAACGCCCCTACCAACTGTCCGATTGCCGCAGCCGGGACAGGCTCAAGCGGCCACGGTTCGATGAAAGTGGAAAGACAGGCTCTGAAAACCCAGACTGCCGTTAAGAAAGTATAGAAAACAACAGTTTCAAAATTCAGCGAAAGCGCGCTTTTTCCCAATAAAATCAAGACCAGGCTGCTTCCGAACAGCAAAGCGGAAAAACAGTAATTCGTATAATCAATACCCACAATAAGACTTTCATATTGCATCGGCAGATAAGAATACCAATCAAACATATCCGGCACAAAAAAGTGCCAAAGCCCGACAAGCATACTTACCGATAAGGTGAAATAATACAAGACTTTTATTACTCTTTTCATTAGTAAGACCTTTCAATTATCTCTTATACGATAACATTCTCATTATATTATATATTAATTAACAGCGTTTTTTCAAGGAGAAAAGTTTTATGAAAATAGCGGTATTGGGCTTCGGCAACATCGGCAGCGGAGTTGTCGAAACACTTATTAAAAACGCCGAGGCAGTCGCCGCGGGCGCCGGAGAGGCAGTAGAAATC
>DUUJ01000120.1 GCA_012841635.1 Clostridiales bacterium
TCAGCCTTACCTCAAAAAGAGGCGGTTTGCTTTCTGTTGCACTTTCCCTGGGGTTTCCCCCGGCGGACGTTATCCGTTATCCTTGCCCTTCGAAGCCCGGACTTTCCTCACGGCAATACCTTTCGGCGCCATGCCGCGCAGCTCCCCCGTCTCCCATAAGCGTTTTTATTATAACATAAATGATGTTAATTTTTCAATAATCTGTTTGTACCTGCAAAGCAACCTTAATCAATTGATTTTGCCAAAGGCAAAATCTTCCTTAGAAAAAAACATAAGCTAAGCCTTTGCTTTGGTGCGGAGATGTTTTTCCGAAGGAAAAACTCTCGAATAACCCGCGGGACGCGGGTTATTCAGCTCTCCCGTCTCCCATAAGTAATGTTATTATAACATAAACATTGTTAATATTTCAATAAGTTGATTTTTTAAAAGCAACCTCATAATAACACAAACAAAAACTTAACTTTTGAGCGGCGATATATTGCCTTCAGCAATATTCGCGAATAGCGCGAAGCGCTATTCAGAGATGATTTTTCCTTTGGAAAAACTCGCGAATAAACCGCGAAGCGGTTTATAAATTCTCATAGCTCTCCAGCAATTTCTCCAGGTCCCCGCCTATTCTGTTTGATATCTTTTCAAATTCGGTTACCGGGGATTTGGTCGACATCGCGACTTCGTTGAATTTGCCGTTCATGCCGCCTAACTGCAGCAGCAGTCCTAAATCGAAGGTCATGTTGTCGGTGAGGATTTTCAGCATCTCGACGGATTCTTCGTCGCGGGTGACTTTGCCCTGGATGTTTATCTCGTAATAGGCGGGCTTGAGGTCTTTCCAGGAATAGGCGCCGAGCATCTCGAGGATCGGGCCGTTTTCGGCGTAGGCCGCGTTGGATACCGGCACGAACATTATCGCGGCGCCGCAGTAGCAGGTGCTCAGATAATCCGGCTGGCTTTCGTCGTACATCGGCATCGGAAGTATCCCGAAATCGGCGTCCATTGCGCGGAGTCCTCTGACTTCGCCCAGCACGTCGACGAAAAAGAGCGCGTGATTCGCGATGAAGGCGCCGATGTAGCCGTTGTTGTAACTTTCGTTGCCGGGGGTGTCGTAGCCGATATATTTTGCTTTGTCGGAGAAAATCGTCTGCATCTTTTCGGCGATCGAAACGACGCGCTCGGAAAGTCCGTCGTAGGTCACCGAATTGCCGCTTCTTTGAATGAAGCTGCCGCCGGCTCCCAAAACGAAATAGCAGAGGGCGATGGTTGAAATATCAATGCCGAAAAGGTCGTTTGCCGAGTTCATCGCGCCGTCGCCGTCGAGGTCGAGGTTGACGGAGGAGGCGATTTCGAACATCCGGTCGAGCGTCCACTTTTTATCCCGGACGGTCTTGTACAGGTCCTCTATGCCGTAATTCTCCGCGACGGTTTTGTTGAAGCAGGGGGCTATCACCGATTCGTAATAATGCAGGTGCATCGGCGAATAGGTGTAGAAAAGCCTGTCGCTTATCTGATAAAGCTCCACCGCGTTCTGCTCCCACCAGGGGTTTGACCACTCGACGCCGGGGATTTCCAGCAGGTTGAGCATATATCCGCCGGCGGCGCTTTTGCCGGAAATTCCGGCCTCCGAGAACATCAGGTCGAACATATCGTCGCCGGACGCGGCGTTCTTGCGCAGCATGTTGTCGACCGCGCAGTAATCGCCGTCCGCGCCCTTGGTGTTGATTATTTTGACATTGAGCTTCTCTTCGACAGCGCGGTTGCGGTTGTAGATGGTGTCTTCGATGAGCTCTCCGGACATCGTGTCGAAGTCGAAGGCGGTTATCGCGTAGTTGGAAAACGCCGTCATCACGCGGAATTCATATCCGCCGTAGTCCTTGACCGCGAGGGCGTCGAAAAGCTGCTGCTCGGGGGAGACGGTCGTAACTTCTTCCGCGGCGGTCGTGTCATCGCCCCGATCCGCCGGCGCCGGAGCCGAGCCGCAGGAAGAAAGGGCGCCCGCAACGACGCCTAACAAAAGCAGCAGGGCAAGCGTCAGAGATAAAATATTCTTTTTCATGATATGCCTCATAATTATAAATATCTGCCGTATTTTTATTCTCTATTATGATTATATCATCTTTAATAAGAAATGTCAATTGAATAATGTCGGTGCTTTCGCGCCGACATTATTCGCGAGTTTCTGCGGACGCCCACTGCGTAGGCGTCCGCTGCGAGTTTTTCCTTCGGAAAAACGTCGCGTCCCAAAGTCAAGTTTTTACAGGTGTTTTTTCTAAGGAAGGTTTTGGCTTTGCCAAAACCAATAATCAAGTGGTGCTTTCGCGCCGACATTATTCGCGAGTTTCTGCGGACGCCCACTGCGCAGGCGTCCGCTGCGAGTTTCGGCGAAGCCGAAACGTCGCCGCTGGACGGTTCAGTCATTATCGGTGTTTTTTCTAATGTAGGTTTTGGCTTTGCCAAAACCAATAATCAGAAGTTTTAGAGGAGTCAAGAGGAGCCTTTTTCAAAAGGCTCCTCTTGTAGGGGGTGAGGGGGACAAAGTCCCCCTCAATGAATATTATTTATTGAAGTATCTCTTTAAAAGTCCCTCGAAGCCGCGGCCGTGGCGGGCTTCGTCGCGGGCCATTTCGTGGACGGTGTCGTGGATGGCGTCGTAGTTGAGCTGCTTGGCTCTTTTGGCGAGTTCGTTTTTGCCTTCGCAGGCGCCCTTTTCGGCGGCGGCGCGGAGCTCTAAGTTTTTCTTGGTGTCGGCGTAGACTACTTCGCCGAGGAGTTCGGCGAAACGGGAGGCGTGGTCGGCTTCTTCGAAAGCGTATTTGGTGAAGGCGGCGGCGATTTCCGGGTAGCCTTCGCGGTCGGCCTGGCGGGCCATGGCGATATACATTCCGACTTCGGTGCATTCGCCGACGAAGTTGGCGCGGAGACCTTCGAGGACTTCCTCGTCGATGCCTTCGGCTATGCCGATAACGTGCTCGGCGGCGTATCCGGCGGACTCGCCGTCAGCCTCAAGAAGGGTGAACTTCTCGGCGGGGGCTTTGCACTGGGGGCAGCTTTCGGGCGGCGTGTCACCTTCGTGAATGTAACCGCAGACGGAACATTTCCATTTTTTCATGATTATTTTTTCACTTTCTGATCCTTCGGATCCGTTTGTTTTTATTGATACGGGTTCCGCGCCGTATATCCGGCGCTTTGCGGAGGGATATTTCCGCTCCGAAATTAAGTTTTACTTACTTTGTTCTGTTGAACCGAGGATTATGTCGGCGGCCGAACCGGGGTTTTTCTCCTCGAATCTGATTGCCTGGGCTATCGTCGCCTGGGCGAGTTTTGAGCGGATTTCCTGATTTACCCGGCAGATAAAGCAGTGGAAGTAACAGTCTTTCGGCGTGTTGCCCAATCTTGCGGCGCGGGTGCACTTGTAGTCGGGCGAGAAACATTTGTTGACGAGTATCGGCCCGTCGACCGCTTCGATGACTTCGAGAACGGTGATGTCTTCGTTGTCGCGGGCGAGAAAATACCCGCCGCCGGGTCCCTGCTTTGAGCCTACAAAGCCGGATATCATCAGTTTGCGCAGTATCTTTAAGGTGAATCTCTCCGGAACGGCGATCTGTTCGGCGATTGTTTTCGAGCCGACGATGTCTCCGTTCTGTCCGAGACAGCGCAGAATACGCAGGGCGTAATCGGTTTCACTTGTTATCTTCATAAATTTCGGCAGAACCGCTGTCCTGCATACCTCCCGATTTCCATTTTACACTTATTCGGTGTATAATATATTATACCTCATCCGTGAAGGATTGTCAATAACAATTCCGTCGGATTTACACATATTTAACATAATTCCGGCGTTGGTAGAGCATTCTTCAGCCCCGGGGTCTGACAAGCCGGAAGCTCGCTTCGGCGGCGATGTTTCCGTCGCTTAAGCGGGCGGTGAAATAATAGGTTTCGTCCGGCTCGCCGCCGTCGGAAACGCGGCTTATCGAAAGTAACTCTCCCAGCGGCGCTTCGCGCAGAAAGCTTATAGTAAATTCGGTGATCCGCCGCTCGTCAAGCGCGCCTTCCGGCATAAAGTCGCAGAACATGTCCGCGTAAACGGTGTTGTTGAGATGGCGGTTCATGTCGGCGGCCGACCAGGCGACGCGGAATTCGCCGGCTTCTTCCATATTGATATCCCGCGGGATGGCTATCCTGCGGCAGGAAAAGCCGTGCGGCTCGGAAAAACCGAAGCCGAAATGCTTCTGTTCCGGGCGGACGAATCGCTTCGTTTCGGTGTCGCATATCGCCCAGACCGCCGCGCCTAAGGCGACTGTCTCGCCGCCGCGGGTGATCTCGTAACACCGGTCGATCGACATGCCTTTAATCGGCGCTATCCACGCGAAACAGTCGATCTCGTCGTGCTCGCGCAGATCCGCTTTGATTGAAAGGGAAATGCGGCTCATGATGAAGGCGCGCTGCATCTCCGCCCGCAGCTCTGCCGTCGTCGGCGGATTCATCTCGTGCTGCATAGACGCCGTGTCCTGAAGATATTTCATAAACGCCGACGGACGCGCGTACCCGCCGCAGCCGATGTCGTTCGAGACGACTCTTATAGTTTCGCGGTGTTTCCGGTCGCGGTCCGGCGCCGGAGAATTGATTTTTGAATCGGTAATGTTATTCATGGCAAAAATAGTATATATAAGTTATCTGTGAATCAATATGTTTTACAGGGCAAAACTCGCGGCTGGCGCGAA
>DUUJ01000121.1 GCA_012841635.1 Clostridiales bacterium
GCGGAAAACCGCGCGGCGGGAGTGCATTTTCTTGAAAAGGATATTTCTGCGATTAATTTGTCTTTATTCCGCGCTCACTTCCTCGCCCTCATCGGCGTTATTACCATCTCCGTTTTCCGGACTATCGCGATAAAAGTGCGCTTGCTTGTCGAACATCTCGGAATAGATGCCGCCTTTTGAATAAAGCTCCGCGTGTGTGCCGTATTCAACGACATTGCCGCTGTCGAAGACCGCCACTTTGTCCGAGAGCTGAACCGCGGACAGACGGTGCGTGATAAGGACGGCGCATTTGTCGGTTATCATTTTGTTAAACTGGGTATATATCTCATATTCCGCTCTCGGGTCAAGAGCGGCGGTCGGCTCATCGAGGATTACAATGTCTCCGCCGTGATACAGCGCGCGGGCTATCGCTATCTTCTGTCCCTCTCCTCCCGAAGGTATAAATCCTTCGGGGTCGATTTTTTTCAGGACGTTTGTTTTTACGCCGCGCGGGAGCTTTTCCGCAAGAGAGGAAAGTCCGCTGTTTTCTATCACGCCGTTAAGCCTGTCTGCGTCAATATCCTCTTGGAGCGCGATATTGTTTTCAAGCGGGAGACTGTATGTTGCGAAATCCTGGAAAACCGCGGTAAACAGTCTCTGATAAGCATAAAAATCATACTGTTCTATCGGCAGACCGTTCAGCAGTATCTCGCCGCCTGTCGGGTCGTAGAATCTTAACAGCAGCTTGACAAAAGTGGTTTTTCCCGAACCGTTTTCTCCCACGATGCAGAGTCGCTGATCTCCGTATATCTTCAAATTCAGGTTTTCAAGTGCATAATTATCGCTGCCGGGATATTGGAAGGAGACATTTTTGAACTCAATAACCGAATCTTTCATAAATTCCGGCATGGCGGAACCCGATTTCATCGCGCGGTTTTTGATTGAAAGGAAGTCCTTGATATCCTTCCAGAACGGCTGCATTCTGCCGTAATCAAGATAGACGTCTGCGATTTCGTTCAGCGCGCCGGCGAACCGGTCGGCTGCGGAAATAAAGATCGTCATCGAACCTACCGCGATTTTGTCGCGCATGACGGAAAATACCGAATAAGCGTATATCGCCAATGTCTGAATCGCTGCGATTATCGTCTGAATGAATCGCATTTTCGCCGCGTATTTGTCGTGCTTGTAAGTTGCTTCGAGCAGTTCGCGCTCGTACTTCATTACATTGCTCAGCAAATATTCTTTGCACTGGAAGATGCGTAGCTCCTTCGCGGTTCTGTCGCCGGTCAGATCATAGAAATGCGTCCATTTGAGATTTGACTTTTCTTCTTTGATCTTATTGTCCTCGTAATTTCTTTTATTTATAATTTTTGTAATCTTTGAGTTGACAAAAATAACCGCAAGAATCAAAACCACGATAAGCGGATTTAGCATAACGACAAGCGAAACGAGGAACAATATCTGAAGAACGGAGCGTATCAAGCGAAGAATAACATCCAGCGTATCGAGCGAAGCCGAAGCGACATCCTCCGCAACCTGATCCTTCATTATAGATATCTCCGGCTGCTCAAGAGTCGAATAATCCATGTCGGCCACAAAGCTGTTAAATTCCTCGTTGAATTTGCTGTATAACATTGACCTGAGCTTTTGGATATGAAGTGAGAGAGACATATCCAAAAAAGACCTGGTTATGGGAACTGCGGCAAGCAGCAGTACAAACAGAATAAGCATATTAACTCTGCGCTCGCCGGTAAGCTCGTTTATAATAAGTCCCGGGCTGAGAGTCAGAATAAATGAAAACAAGACGCTGATGATTGACTGCGCCGACATTGCAATTATGTAGCGGACGCCATGCCGGGCGTGTACCAGCTTTTTCAGAAAGAAGCCGAAAATTTGCAGCTCTTCTTTCTTTTCTTTAAGGTTCATATTGTATTGACACTTCCTTTTTGCTTATCATTGCCGTGACTTTAAACAATAAATCATGAAATTATCCCGCCTTTAAAATTATACCACCAAATTACATATCTTGTCAATAAAAAACAAAAAAACGTTTATCAAATGTTTGCAAAGCGGAACTTTTCATTTAATCTCCCCGACAAAGACCCCGCCGCGCGAAAAACCGCGCGGCGGGCAGTTTGATTAACTCGAAATCAAAAGCAAATCATGCAAAAAAGCGTTTGTCATAACGCTTTTTTACATATCAAATCCCGGAGCGGGAAGCCTTGCTTATCTCTTCAACTCCGCCGTAATAACTACCGGATTGTGATCGGAAGGGTGCTCGCCGTCGAAAAGCTCGTCAACGACGCGGTATTCCTTTACCTCAAAACCGTTGCTGGTTACATAAATATAATCGATAATGTTTTTCAGCTCCTTATATCCGTGGAAAGTCGGCGCAACATGGCGGGTCTTGGCGAGATATTTTGAATCGGACAGGCTGCCGGAGATGAAATATTTATATACCTCGCTCGTGCTTTCCTCATAGTTGAAATCGCCGGAGACGGACACCGGCTCCTCGATACTGCCGATAAAGTCATAGAGGAAACGCGCCTGCTTCATCCGGACTTCTTCCGGGCCGTGGTCGAGATGAGTGTTTATATGACAGAAAATCTCGCCGGTCTTTTTGTCGCGCAGCTTGACATAAGTATAAATTCTCGGGCAGAGGCTGCCTTTGACGAAGGAAAATGTGTCGGGAGTTTCGGAAAGCCACCTTGTGCCCTCGGCGAGCTGCTCAAAGCGGGCTTTTTTCGTGAATATGGCGCTGTATTCGCCTTCGTCGCCGCCTTCGCGGCCGATTCCGGCGGCTTCGTAATCGGTGAAACGGTTCTTTAAAATCTCCATCCACTGCGGAGTAGCTTCCTGAACGCCGAGTATATCGGGAGAATACTTTTCGATTGCGGCAAATACCTTCGCAACTCTCTCCGGTGTCACGCCGCCGCACCAGATGTTGAAGGACATGATCTTGAAATCCATTTTTATACCTCTTGTTTATGATTTATTTTTATTGTATCTGTTTTTCCCGCGCATCAGGCGGAGCCGGCTGAAAAAATCACTGAGAAGAGCGGAGCAGCGCTCAGCCATAACGCCGCCTTTGACTTCGGGTTTGTAAAGCGGATAGTTCCGCAGATCGACAACCGAGCCGAAAGCGCCGGCAGAGCTGTCTTTTGCGCCGTAAACCACCCGGCTGACCTGGGCGTTTATAATAGCCCCGGCGCACATCGGGCAAGGCTCCAGCGTGACATAGACACAGGCGCCGCTAAGTCTCCACCCGCCGAGTTTTTCGCAGGCAAGCTCAATCGCGTCGTGCTCGGCGTGCGCCGTTGCCCGGCGGTCACTTTCCCGCCGGTTGTGAGCCGCGGCAATAAGCTCTCCGTCTTTTACGATGACGCAGCCGACCGGAACTTCGCCTTCGGCCATCGCTTTTTCGGCTTCCCGAATGGCAAGCTCCATCCATTTAATGTCTTCGTCCGCCGCTTCTGCCGAGATCCTTTTTTCCTTTTTCATGACGGTTATAAGGGGACAATGACCAGCATGGTCAGCAGCGCGACAAGAACGAGATATATCACCGTTCCCGGCACAAAGGAGCGGCGAAGCAGAACCGACGGCAGCGACTGACGCCTGCACTCTGAAATATGTCCTCCCTTTCGGATGATGATTATCAGTCCCGTAACTCCGAGAACAAGTATCACGGCAGACACGGCGACATAGGTTATCATATATGCGGAATCGCCGAAATACGTGTATACATAGTCATAAGTCACCGAAAGGGCGTTGTTTATAAAATGGCAGAGTATCGCCGGCCAGAGCCGCCCGGTCGAATAGGTCAGCCATCCGAGTCCGAGACCGGCGCAGAAGGCGTACAGAAACTGCTGCACCGTGCAGTGCATCAGGGCGAACACCGCAGCCGAAAAGAATATTGCGAACGCGGCGCCGTAACGTCTCAGCGCGCCCTGAACACAGCCTCGGAAGAGCAGCTCCTCGAATACGGCCGGCATTACCGCGACGGATATTGTATGGGCTATGATCCCGAAAATTCCGGTCGGCACCCTCTGTTCGAGTCTGATGTAAAAGTCAAAACCGATGCTGTAAAACCAGTCGAGGACGGCTCCGGAGATCGTCGCGCCTATTTCGACCATGAGCAGCACCAAAAGAATCGACCAGAAGACGTTGAATTTTGATTTTTCCGACGGCGGCGCCGACACGTTTTCCCCCGGCAGCAGCCGCTCGCCGTTCATCTTAAGCGCAAGTTTCAGAACAATCGCCGGTATGAGGAAATTCAGCGCATAAACAAAGGAGTCGATCAAAACCGTCGCGGAATAATAATCTTCATCGGAAAGGGTTTCCCGCCAGGGTATCAGAAAGCCTTTCATATATTCCGACACAAAGGCGTTTATGATGAAAAAAACACCAGAAGAGAGAGGGTAAGGCCGATTATATTCATGTCGCGGCGGAATCGTTCGTTTATCTGCCGCGGGCCTGTCGGGGTAAAGGCAAGGGTTTGATTCATTGTCATTTCCTTGTATAATACGATTTTACATAAGCGACAGCACAAGTCTGTCAAGGATTACGCCGTTGTCAAGCGCCGTAGATTTCATCGCAAGATCGCAGCTGCGGCAGAGCGCAAGTGCGCGGGAGAGCTGGGCCGGACTGCGGTTTCGCGCGGCGTTCATGCAAAGTCTGACCCTGTAGGAATTCATTTTCAAAGCCGCCGCGATCTCTTTCTGGGTGCAGCCGTCGTCGGAAAGCGCCTTGACTGCGACAAGGTCGGCGAAAACGCGGGAAATCTGAGCCGAGATCAGTTCGGGAGGATAAAGTTTGTTTGCGTCCTTTGAATTCCTCATCTCGTAAAGCAGCTTGAACGCCCGCTCGCGGTCGTGATCGAGCAGCGCGTTTGAAAAGTCGAAGGGGCCGAAGTCGAAGTCTTCTTTTACATTAAGGTAAATATCGTCGTCCGTGATTTCGGTCCTGCCGGAAGCAAGCGCGTAAAACGAAAGCTTCTTTATTTCCTGAGCAAGCCTGAACATATCCCGCCCGGCATGAGATATCAGCTTTGACGCAAGCTCGGGGGAACATTCGGCGCCGCTGGCGCGGAAATGCCGCAGCACCCATTTGGCAAGCTTCGCTTCCGTTTCATAAGGAAATGCGACCACCTTCGCGCATTCGTAAAGCTTTGTCAGCGCCGCGGCGGATTTTTTATCCGCCTGAGGCACGAACTTGGTGACGTCGACATAAGTCAGCTCATCGGATGCGGCAACAAGCACCACCGTGGTATCGGCATGTTCCTCGGCTATAGACAATACGGCGCACAGCGTTTCAAGGTCTGAGTCTTTCAGCTGGTTGAAGTTGATGCCGGAGACTTCGACTATCTTCCGGTCGGCAAACATCGGCAGCGTTTCTATCGCGTCTTTGAGCGCCTGCGGAGAATAGTTCTCGGCGGTTAAGATAAAGCGATTGAAGGTGTCGGCTTCATCTCCCAGAACCGCGTCGCGCATCTCCTTTTTGTAATGGCTTTTGAGGTAATCCTCATCGCCGCAGAAGACCCAGACGCCGGATATGTCGCCGCTTTTTATCGCCGCGCCGAGCTCTGTCGCCGTCAGCGCTGCTTTACTGTTTCGGTTCATCTTCTTTCTCCGCAATATTGTCAGGTATAGGGATCGCTTCTATCGATATCCGGTTCTTCTGCACCGTTACCGGTCCTATGTCGACGGCGTAATCTATCTCGATCTTCCCGCCCTTTTCGGTTATCGTATTTGTAAGTTCGGAAGTCGTGACGGAAGTCATTACATTGTGCTTCGCATCGGGAGAAGCGAAATAAACATACTCCCTTTTGGTATTCAGATTGAAGACGAGCGCGGCGGCGCTTGCGGAGCGGATATTTAAGAGCGGGGCGCCTATCGGTTCGTCGGCATCCCAAAGCTCGTCATCCGGCTCATCCGCATCGTCGTCATCATCGGCAAGACCGCCCGCGTCTTCAAGCATTTTGAGGATCTGTTTTATCCGCTCGCTTATAAGTTCGGTCAGCTGATTTTTATAAAAAGCGTTCCAATGCTCGGTCTCGCTTCTTATAAATACAACGATTCCCGGGCGGGATGCGTCAAAGCGAAGGGCGGTAATCGTCTGCAGCGCGACGGGAAGTCCGCCGTCGTAGAAGTCGTCGGTATATCTGAGTTCATAGGCGCTGCCGTCGCTCAGCAGCACCCCGTCGGTTATCATTTCGCTGGGGCGAAGGACGTTCGCCTTTATAAATTCTTCGGTCCGGCGGTTAAGCTCTTCAAGGCTCTCCGCCGCTACAATCGCGCGGCGGGCAGCAAGCTGCTCGTATACCGCGTTGGCGGCGCCGAGATCGTTTATCTCGGCTTTTATGATCAGCTTGAAGCGCGCCTTTAATTTGCCTTCGGCTTCCTCCCCCGGCGTATAAAGCTTTGCCGGAGCCATCAGCTCCCGTATGTTATCGTTCATTTTGGTTCTTCGACAAGCCGCATTGATATCTTCGACTCGGTCATGTTTACCGATTCTATCTCAACTCTGACGCGCTGTCCGAGAGTGAAGCGGCGGCGGCCGCAGTGCAGCGACATCGTCCTTTCGTTGTATTCGAAATAGCCGTCGAGAGTGGCGACAGGCACAAGCCCCTCGCAGGTGTTGTCAAGCTCGACAAAGAATCCAAAGCGCATGACCGAGCTGATAACTCCGTCGAAAGTCTCTCCGATATGCCGGGACATATATTCGCAGCGGTAAAGAGCGTCCACCGCCCGCTCCGCATTCAGCGCGCGAAGCTCGTTTTCGGAGGATGCTTCGGCCGAATCGAAAGCAAAATCTTCAAGCTCGGATACATTGTCGGCGTCCGCCTCTCCGTGCAGTATCGTCTTTACGATTCGGTGCACCGAAAGGTCGGGATAGCGGCGGATCGGGGAGGTGAAGTGGCAGTATTTTTCTATCGCAAGCCCGAAATGAGGGGAACAGACGGCGTCATATCTCGCCTTTGAAAGCGCTCTCAGCAAGACGTTCGAAGCGACTCCGGCGACGCCGTTTTCCCTCGCTTGATTTAATACTGTTGAAAGAGATTTCGGGTGCAGCGTCTTTGCCCTGAGCGGGGTGATATCCAGCCCCAGATTATGCGCGAAGACGGAAAAGGTGTTTATTTTCTCCGGGTTCGGCTCATCGTGGACGCGGTAGACACAGGGCATGCTCTGCCAGAAGAGCCAGTTTGCGACCCCCTCGTTTGCGGCAAGCATGAACTGCTCGATCATCCGCTCGGTAATTCCGCGGTCCGCCCGTCTGATATCGATAACGGAGCCGTCGCCGTCAAGGATTATCTCCGCTTCGTCCGACTCAAGCTCGAGCGCGCCCCTGTCTTTCGATTTTTCTTCAAGTATCCGATAAAGCTCGATCATGGAAGGGAAGTCGTCGGGATAAAGGCGGCTGTATTTTGCGTAAAACTCCGAGTTCTCCCCCTTTTCGCAGAGGTCGTTCATCTCGGTGTAAACGCCTCTCACGACGGTGCTTATAACGCTTTCGGCAAGCTCGGTCTCGCCTATCGTTCCGTCGGCGCCGATACGAATAAAGGCGGAAAGGGCGTATTTGTCCTCTCCGGCGTTTAAAGAGCAGCAGCCGTTCGACAAGGCTTTAGGCAGCATCGGCGCGACTCTGTCCGGGAAATATACCGAGGTGCCGCGCGCGTACGCCTCATTGTCGATAATTGAATGCATTTTCACGTATTCGGCGACGTCGGCGATGTGAACGCCTAAAATATACCCGTCTCCCTCCCGCTCGATCGATATCGCGTCGTCGAGGTCGCGGGCGGAGATTGAATCTATCGTAAAGATGTTTTTGCCGCGCAGGTCCAGCCTTCCTTCGGCCGTTACCGGACGCGCGGATATGCGCCGGGCTTCTTCCTCGACATCGGCAGGGAATTCGATTATTATGTCATTGTCGTAAAGAATCGCGGAATAGGCGGCGCCGAAGGTATCGGCTTCTCCGAAAATTTCGATTATTTTTCCCCATGCCGGGCCGTCCCCGTCGGGATATCCGGTGATTTCGACTTCCACCTTGCTTCCGGGAGGACAGGTAACGATTTCCGTTTCGGGGATGAGTATATCAAAAGCTACTTTTTCGTTGTCGGGGTGAACGTAGAAATTCGAGTTTATGCCGCGGATTCTTGATGAAAGCTCATAAAGAGTGCCGGAAACGCTTTTCAGCCGGTGCTCGAGTATCCGTACGATGCTGCCCTCGTCGTTGTCAGGGGAGCCGCGGCCGGATTTCCTTGTGATCTTTACCTGAACCAGGTCCTCGTTTATCGCGCCCGATGTACTGTATGCGGAGATGAAGATATCGCTGTCGCGGCTCTTATCCGCTCCTTCCGGCCGTACAAATCCGAACCCGCGCGGGTTTGCCTGAAAGACTCCGGTCACGATATTCGACCGGTCGGTCGGGGCGACCCTGCCTTTTTTAGTGAAGACAACTTCGCCGCGGCTTTCAAGCTCGCCCAGAAGGGTGCCGAAAAGGTCGTAATTTTCGCCTTTGAAATAGCGCTCAAAAAGTTCAAACGACGTCAGGCGTCCGCCGCTGTCGTTTACTGCGTTTAAAATTTGTGTTTTATCCATATTCCTGCCATTTTGTTCGGTCGGTTAAAAATGACTGGGGGAAAAGCGTCGGTGTGATAAAAACGCCGCCCTTGCAAACTACAAAGGCGGCTTTGCTTATCTTCCGGTTATATCAGCCCTGTGCTGCGGCATCAGCGGCGGCTTCCGCATCGGTGACAGCCTCGGTTATGGCGGCGTCAACGGCATTTGAAGGGGCAGCTGCTGCTTCGGCGGCGGTTTCAGGTTCTTTGCTGAAGTTTTCTTTGAACCACTTATCCGTATCGATCGCGGTATCCGGTTGAATAATATAAACTATCAGCACGACGACTGCGAAGACGATCGCCACCCACATGGTGATTTTGGAAAGCATCTGATCTTTGGCAGCGCCCTTGTTTTTTCCGTAGAAAGTGTCAGCTCCTCCGCCGACCGTAGTTGAAAGGCCGGATTTGTTGTCCTGAAGCAGAACAACGACGATAAGGAACACCGCGCAGACCAATAATATGATGCCTAAAACTGTATTCATTGTAGAGAATTCCTCCGATATAAGCGATGCGCTTTCCGAAAAATGGGCGCCGCTGGTCAATTTTATATATTATACCACAAACGGCTCGAATTTGCAATAGACGGAGGTGTTTTTTAACAAAAATATAAATAAAATCCCGATGCGTTTTTCAGGTGTCCCGGAATATCGTCCGCCGCGGGGTTGATATTCGCGCCGGAAAATGTTATAATAATTAAGTCAAAATTATATTAATCACGGAGAAAAACCATGAAATCTATGAACCCGCGCGCAATTTCGTTTTTAGCGGCTGTTATTATGATAACGGCGGCGCTGCTTACATCCTGCGGCGGCGGAAGCGCCGACAATAACGCTCCGGTCACCGGCGCTGCCGAAACGCAAACACAGGCCGAAGTCACCGAAATCACCCGTGTTTCGGCAAACCTGCCCGAACGCGATTATGACGGCGAGACGATAACTTTCTTCGGACGCATATATGACGGCGTCTGGTCGGCGATAGACATAATCGCCGAAGAAGCCGACGGCGAGCTGGTAAACGACGCCATCCTTGAGCGCACCAACTACATTGAGGAAACCTACAATGTGAACCTGGCGGTAATCAAGAGCGACGACACCCAGGTAGCATCAAAACTGAAGACTTTTATCACCGCCGGCGACGACAGTTTTGACGCGATAGTCTGCAATGTTTACGACTCGGGCGCCATCGCCGTCGGAGGCATGCTTTACGACCTTAACGCCGTCGAACACATTGATCTCGAACAGCCCTGGTGGTCGAAGATGATGAACAATTCGCTGAGCATCGGCTTCAGGAACTACTACGCTGCCGGAGATATATTCATCGTTGACAATAAAGGCACCCGCGTCTTCTTCTTCAACAAAAACATGGTGGAGGAGTTCGGTCTTGAAAGCCCTTACGACCTGATTTTTGACGGCGTCTGGACTATCGATAAATATATGGCGCACAACGAAGCCGTCGGCGGCGACATTAACGGCGACAATCAGATTACCCGCGAGCACGACCGCTTCGGCACAATGGCTCAGACCACTTTAGGCTCGGTTCTCTACTTCGCATCAGGCGAACTGCTCACCGCCAAAGATGAAAACGACATACCCTACATCGCCTGCGCAAGCGAACGCGCGCTGGCCGTCATGACCGGAATTTCCGAGAAGATAGCCGGCTCTGCCGCCATATCCTGCAGCGGGGAAACAAAAATCACCGCAGCCCATCCGGATAACCTTTATTATTTCCAGGAGGGACGCGTCCTCTTCGCGCCCGAGGTGCTGGCTCACATCGAAACGATGCGCGGCTGCGAGGTCGATATCGGAATTATTCCCCCGCCCAAATACGACGAGAACCAAGAGTCCTACCACTGCTACGCCGACGGCTGGTGCGTCAACGTGGTCTCGATACCGGTGACAAATAACGAAGCTGAAAAAGTCGCCTTTGTGATTGAAGCGATGGCTGCCGATTCGGCTAACAATCTCACCCCCGCGTATTATGAGGTTGCGCTGACGGATAAGTTCGTCCGCGACGAAGAGTCGGTAAAAATGCTCGACCTGATACTCGATTCGGTATCTATGGACAACGCCAATATATTCTCCTGGGCGGGCATCGAGTCAATCGTAGGCACTGCGATCTATAAAGGCGAAGCAATCGCCTCAAAAGTCGAATCCAAACTCAGCTCGCTCCAGGCCGCCATCGATAAAACGGTCGCCGCCTTCCTCGACATATAATCACAACCTTCTGATGAGTGAGCGTGATGAAAAGTGAAAATCAGGTCGGACTTTTCTATTTTCTCTGGCTCGGCGAACACGGGACCGACCTTTATGACATATCAAAGATAACCGCCGAGCATCCCGACGCCGGATATCATCCGGAGGCGGAATATTGGGGCGACGTCGGCGCATATCACCACTGGGGAGAGCCGCTGTTCGGCTACTATCGTTCAAACGACGAGTGGGTGGTTCGGCGGCATATGAAGCTGCTGATGCACGCGGGTATCGATTTTCTCTTCTTCGACACCACAAACGCCGCAATATATGAAGATAATGCCAAGCTCGTAATGCGCGTCCTTCAGGAATATCATGACCATGGCCACAGAATACCGAAGGTCATGTTTTATACCAACACCGCGTCCGGCGACACCGCCGAACGCATTTATCGCGCCATATACTGCGAGGGATATTGTCGGGATACATGGTATGAAATCGACGGAAAACCGGCGATAATCGCATTCCCGGAGGAGTGCTCCGACGAAGTACGCAGTTTTTTTACGATAAAGCTGCCGCAGTGGCCGAATGAGCCTGACAAGATAGGAGGCTGGCCCTGGATGGACTTCACCCGCCCTCAGCGGGTATTTGTCGATTCGGACGGCAGGCCCGAGTGCATAAATGTCTCGGCGGCGCAGCATCCGCAGCTCCGTTTCGGCGATTCGGTGCTCTACGGCGAAACCGCGAACCGGGGACGCGCTTACCATAACGGCGCAAACGACCCCGACCCGGACGCCTGGAAAACGCCTTACAATCTCATCGAGCAATTCAAGCGCGCTCTTGAGGCCGACGCGCCTTACACCCTTGTGACCGGCTGGAACGAATGGATCGCCGGACGCTGGCCGGGCTCTCCCGACCGTCCGATTATGTTTGTCGATTGCTGCAATTACGAGTACAGCCGCGATATCGAGATGATGCGCGGCGGTTATTCCGACAACTATTATCTGACCCTCTGCGAATACACGGCAAAGCTGAAGGGGCGTGATTATCCCGCGCAGACGCCGCTTTGTGACGGCGATTCCAAGGTATTCAACGGCTTTCGCGACGGCGGGATGCCCCGCGGACACGAAGGTTACGGCGGGATTATTTATGAAAACCGCACGCCGCGGCACGCTATAACGGCGCTTGAAGTGTCCCGCAAAGACGGGATATTGTCCTTGACCGTCCGTACAGCCGATGACATCGACCTTCGCGATACCGCCGGCGAATTTCTGCGGGTATACATAACTGTCGGAGAAAAAACTTACATGACAAATTCGCCGATCGAGCCGGAAAACGGTATCTCCTGCCTCTCGGACGGCGGCGGGAATGTAATTTGCCGCGCTCCGTTCGCTCTTTCCGCAAATAACAGTCTGACCGTCGAGATTCCGGAAAGCGCCGTCGGCGTAATGCCCGGTATGCGTATTTCGCTTAAAATCTACGACAGCCGCGAGACGCGCGCGTCGCACGAGGATTTTTACGACAAAGGCGACGCCCTGCCGCCCGGACGGGACGGGATCAATTTAATATTAAAATAGCGAAACCCCGACGGATTATCACATCGTTTTCTCATAAAAAATCAGGAGCTGCGGCAAAACTCGAGTTTTGCCGCAGCTCTTTAATATTATTTTTTCGCTTTCAGGTGTTCTTATCGACTTTTTTTGACGTCTTCAGGTTGCCGGTTTTCTGCGACCGCCGCTCAAGCTCGGCCCTTACGTCGTCGTATGAAACGCGCGCTTCCGCCATAAGAACGGCAAGGTGATAGATAAGATCGGATATCTCGTTTGTCAGCTCATCGGGCGAGCCGTTTTTCGCCGCGATTATCGTCTCCGCCGATTCCTCTCCGATCTTTTTGCAGATCTTGTCGATCCCCTGCTCGAAAAGGTAGCAGGTATAGCTGCCCTCGGCGGGATTCTTCCTCCGTTCGAGCGCCATATCGTAAAGCTGCTTAAGTATGTCCATCTCAGTCCTCCGTTTTTTTGTAATCTTCAAGCTCGGAAAAGAAGCAGGAATAGCTGCCGGTGTGGCAGGCAACTCCCTCCTGACGCACCTTTATAAGCAATGTGTCGCAGTCGCAGTCGTATTTTATCTCCTTCACATGCTGAAAATGCCCGGAAGTTTCCCCCTTGTTCCATAGCTTCCGCCGCGACCGGCTGTAAAACCATGTTTTCCCGGTCTCCGCCGTCAGTTTCAGAGATTCAATGTTCATATACGCCAGCATCAGCACCTCGCCCGACTTATAGTCCTGAATTATCGCCGGGATAAGTTCCGACTTTTCAAAAAAGCGGGAAAGGTCGGCGCTCATATCCGCACCTCTATGCCGCGGGATTTGAGGTAGTTTTTAAGGTCGGCGATTTTAAGCTCCCTGAAATGAAAGAGGGAAGCTGCGAGCGCCGCCGAAGCGCCGCCTAAAACAAAGGCGTCGTAAAAGTCCTCCGGCTTGCCCGCCCCGCCGGATGCGACTACCGGAATCTTAACCGCGTCGGAAACCGCTTTTGTCAAGGGCAGGTCATATCCGCCCTTAACCCCGTCGGTGTCCATCGATGTCAGGAGTATCTCGCCTGCCCCGCGCTTCTCGGCTTCCTTTGCCCATTCGACGGCGTCAATCCCGGTGTCCCGGCGTCCGCCTTCGACAAATACCCGGAAAATTCCGTCGACCCGCTTAGCGTCGATCGCGCAGACGACGCACTGAGTGCCGAAAACATCTGCGGCGCGGGAGATAAGCGACGGATTGGCGACGGCGGCGCTGTTTACCGAAACCTTGTCCGCCCCGCAGCGAAGTATCTCGCGGAAGTCGTCAAGCGTCCTGATTCCGCCGCCGACGGTCAGCGGGATGAACACCTCGGATGCGGCGCGCTCGATCACGTCAAATATGGTGCGGCGATGTTCCTGCGTCGCGGTGATGTCAAGAAAGCAGATTTCATCCGCTCCCTGGTCGTTGTAAGCTTTTGCGCATTCGACGGGATCGCCCGCGTCGCGCAGCCCTTCGAATTTAACGCCCTTTACCACCCGCCCGTCTTTCAGGTCGAGGCAGGGAATGATGCGCTTTGTCAGCGTAATCTTTTCTTCGCTCATGATTTCGTCTTCCGTTCTTTTATAGATTTGGTAAGCGTGACCGCTTCGGCAAGGTCCAGAGCGCCGCTGTATATGGCTTTTCCGGTAATCGCCCCGTAAATGTCAAGCTCCGCGAGCTTTGCTATGTCGTCGATGCAGGATATGCCGCCGGAGGCTATAACGGCGGTATCGCCGCCTAAAACGGCGCTTATTTTCGCAAGCCCCTCGATATCCGGTCCCGTCAGCATTCCGTCGCGGGAAATATCGGTGAATATCATCGTCTTCACCCCCGCGCTTTCCATGCGCAGCGCAAGCTCTTCGGTTTTTGCGTCGGAATCTTCAAGCCAGCCGGATGTTTTTACCCGGCCGTGCATTGAGTCGATGCCGACCGCGATTTTATCCCCGAAATCATTGACGAGCCTTTCGACAAGCTCCGGATGATGCAGCGCGGCGGAACCGATTATCACCCGGCCGCAGCCGGCGTCAATGTATGTCTTCGCGCTTTCGTAACTGCGTATCCCGCCGCCGACTTCAACAGGAATCGACGAGCGGCGGATTATCTCCCGAATCAGCCCGTCGTTTGAAGGAATTCCGCTTTTTGCGCCGTCAAGGTCGACTATGTGAAGATACTCCGCCCCGGCGGCGATGAAACCGTCGAGCGTGTCAAAGGGATCGGCGGCGACTTTCTCGGCGGTGCCGTAGTCGCCGCGCCGTAGACGGACGCATTGTCCGCCGATAAGGTCTATCGCGGGTATTATAATCATGTTTACACCATTGAACAGAAATTTTTCAGAATCTTCATGCCGCGCTCGCCGCTTTTTTCCGGGTGAAACTGAGTCCCCCATACGTTTCCGCGGTGAATCACGGAGGCAATCGGCTCGCCGTATCGGCAGAACGCCGAGATGTCAGATTCATCATCCGGCACCGCCTTGAATGAGTGGACGAAATAAACATAGGCGGAGCTGCCGAGTCCCTTCATCAGCGGATCGGACATGTCCGGAGAAATCAAATCCCAGCCCATATGCGGAATCTTGAAGCGGCTGTCACAATCTGCGGCAGAAAGCCGCGCCACCTCTCCGGGTAAAAGCCCGAGCCCTTCGGTGTCGGAAAATTCATGCGACATCGAAAGCAGAAGCTGCATACCGAGGCAAATTCCGAGCAGCGGCTTTCTTTCCGCCGAAGCGCGGATAAAATCGACAAGCCCCAGACTTCCGAGCTTTTCCATCGCCGCCGGAAAGGCGCCGACTCCGGGCAGGATTAGCGCGTCGGCTGAATCAAGTTCCTCTCTGTCGCCCGAAACGACGAAAGATACCCCGAGCTGTTTCAGCGCGCCGGCGACCGAGTGCAGGTTGCCGGCGCCGTAGTCAATTATCCCGATGCGGCTCAAAGCGTTCCTTTCGCCGACAGCGGGGCGTCAACTCCGGTTTCTTTTGCCGCGGCGGAAATCGCCCTCGCGGCGCTTTTGAACAGCGCTTCGACGGCGTGGTGGTCGTTTTCCGAGTATTCAAGCTTCATATGCAGCGTTGCGCCCATGTTAAAGGCAAGCGCGCGGAAAAATTCGACGGCGAGGCAGGTGTCAAACTCTCCGATACGTTCGGTTTTGAACTTCGCGTCAAACACGAGATAAGGCCTTCCGCTGATGTCGATTACCGCCCTTGCAAGCGCCTCGTCCATCGGCACATATGACAGCCCGAACCGCGCAATGCCCGCCCTGTCGCCTAAAATTTCGGCGAAAAGCTTGCCCAGCACAATCCCGACATCCTCAACCGAATGATGTCCGTCGACTTCGAGATCGCCTTCCATGTCGAGATTTATCACAAACCCGCCGTGAACGGCGAAGGAGTTGAGCATGTGGTCGAAAAAGCCGATTCCCGTACTTCCGCAAAATCCGCCTTTTTTCCGGTCGAGTTCAAGCGCCATCGAAATCTGCGTCTCTTTGGTTTTGCGGGAAAGGGAAGCCGCCCGAACCTTTTTCTCACTTTTATTTATGTCATTTGTCGGCATAATTTCACCTCAAATCGGCTGATATCTGTTTTATCGCGCTGATTAACGCGGCGTTTTCTTCTTCGGTGCCGCAGGTAATGCGCAGTGCTGAAAGTCCGGCAAACAGCCGAACCGAAATACCGCGCTTCAAAAGCTCGCCGTGGATTTTCCGCGGGACGGCGGGGTCGCCGAAGCGGAGAAATACGAAATTCGCATCCGGCTCCGAGACTTTAAAGCCCAATTCCTCGGAAAACGGCAGAAGCGCCGAATAAAGCGCCGCCGTTCCCTCGCGTATCTTTGCCGCATTCCGGCGGAACTCATCGAACCGGCGGAGCGCAAGCGTTCCCATCGCCTGAGAAGCCGAGTTTACGTTATACGGGCTTTTGACCTTTTTAATCCCGCGGATAAGCGTCTCGTTTGCCGTGGCGAATCCCAGGCGAAGTCCGGCAAGCCCTAATTTCGACAAAGTGCGAAGCACGATTAGATTCGGCTCGCTTAAAAGCAGTTCCGGCTTCATCAGCGACTCGTCGGTCCGGGCAAAATCCATATACGCTTCGTCAACCA
>DUUJ01000122.1 GCA_012841635.1 Clostridiales bacterium
ACGCCGGTGGTCGAAATTTCGCTGATTTTCACTCCGTATTTCTCGGAAACTGCTAAGTTGCGGGTATAAATGGCGTCGTTTACCGCTTCGCCGTTCTGTTCCTCTGCCGTAACGATGAAGATGGTCATCCAGGGAGCGGTGTTGCCGTTGAGGAACCTGAAATCATATCCGTCAAAGTCGGATTCGGGAAGGTCGGGCTTCAGCTCCGTTGTCGTCTCGGCGCCCAAATCCGCCGACGCCTCGGTTGTGTCGCTTTCCGGCTTTGGGGTATCTTCGGGCGAGCCGCCGCAGGAAACGACAGCCGACATGAACAGCACGGCTGCCAGGAAAGCCGCGATAAGTTTCAAGCTAATGGACATATTTTACCTCTTTGCTTTATATAAATTTGCATACAATGATTATATCACTAATGAGGTTGAATGTCAATAAAAAACCCCGACAGCCGTATTTTATAAGGAAAAACCTTCAAAAATCGCCGCCGACACCCGGGCGCCGGCGGCGAATACCTATAAAAAATAAATAATAAATAAGCTGCGCTACGGAAAGTTTCGGGGATTATAAATTGTAATAAGCTTTAATATCCTCGATTGCCGCGCTGATTTTGCTCTCGTTTTTGGCGAAGAAGGAGGCGAAATCGGTGTTGTTTTTCCAGATAAGATCGGTGACGCCGTTTTCAAGAATGTTCAGCGCTACCGGCAGATAATAGGAAAGCGAACTGAATACGATGTCGAGCATTTTTGACGACTCGTTGTCGCGGGCTATCTTTGTTGTCAGCATGATGTCGTAGAAGGCGGGCGGAACGACTTTCATCGATTCGTACGCAAGCGCCTCCATAAGGATGCCGGTGCGCTCAAGGTCGGGGGTCGTTACCGGAACCTGCATGAAATACGGGTTTCCGCCGAGGTGGTAGTATTCTTCCTGTTCCTCGTTGTATTTCGGACTCGGGATGATGCCGAAGTCGGTGTCCATCGTACGAAGTTTCTGAATATTGCCCATGCACTCGTTGTAAAAGAGGGTCTGGTCGTTTTTGAAAAAATCAACTCCGCCGTTATTTCCCGCATCACCGCTCGGATGCTTGAATCCGTCGAGGGCAAACATCCGGGCGACGGCTTCAAACCTCTCGATGTGATAGCTCTCGTTCATATCGAAATACGGCATGTCGTTCTCGTCTTTTGCAAGCGAGGTGTGCGAGCCGATACCGTAAATCATCGCCTCCCCGCCGATGGCATACCATGAGGTGTAGCCGTAGCGATCGGCTTTTGTCCACTTGCCGTCGCCGTCAAGGTCCTGCGCGACCGCCGCGCCCAATTCTCCCATTTTTTCTATAACCCATTTGTTGTCGGCGACAAGCTGGTACGGGTCGTCAAGCTCAAAGTTCTGGCGGAGGGTCTTGTTGAAATAAAGTCCCCTGACGCCGTCGTAATGCGATGTGTCGAACTGAGACAGGGCGTAATAAATCTTGTTGCCTATCGAGGTATATTTCTGGGCGTTCTGTATCCACCATGGTTTTTCAAGGTCGATATACGGAATTATTTCAAAGTCTGTCGCCGCGCCGGTCTGAACGCACGCGATCGCATCCGCCATGGTGATAAGAGCGACATCGAAGTTATTGTCTCCCGCCGCGACCGACTTTTTGGCATCGTTGGCGACGCTGGTGGTCGAGATCTCGCTTATCTTGACTCCGTATTTCTCGGAAACCGCCAGATTGCGGGTGTAAAGCGCGTCGTTTACCGCTTCGCCGTTCTGCTCCGCAGCCGTGACAACGAAGATGGTCATCCACGACGCCGTGTTGCCGTTAAGGAATCTGAAATCATATCCGCCGAAGTCGGATTCGGGCAGGTCGGGCTTCAGCTCCTCGGTGATTCCGGCTCCGGGATCCGCCGGGATATCCGCTTGCGCGGCGGTATCGGTTACCGATTTTGGCGAGCCGCCGCAGGAAACGACAGCCGACATGAACAGCACGGCCGCTAAGAATGCCGCGGTTAGTTTTAAGCGTTTGGACATAATTTTACCTCTTCGTTATATATGAATTTGTATACAATGATTATATCACTAATGATAAGCGTTGTCAATAAAGCTATTTTTAATTTTCACCGAAACAGTATAAAAATTCAGACAGAACCCGGAATTTAAAATGAATCTGACCGATATTACCACAATAAAATCGCTGCTGGAGACGGCAAACACCGGCTTTAAAAAGAGCCTGGGGCAGAATTTTCTGATAAATCCCGCCGTGCCGAAAAAAATAGCCGCCTCTCTTAAAAGAGACGGCGAAAATCCGCTGAATGTCCTCGAGATAGGCCCCGGCATCGGCGCTCTGACGGTCGAGCTTTCGGCTGTCTCGGATACTGTCGCCGCCGTCGAGATAGACGGCTCGCTTCTGCCTGTCCTAAAAAAGACATTGGCGGACTGCCCGAATGTAAAGGTGATAAACGCCGATATCCTGAAAACGGACATCTGGCGGCTTGCGGAAGAAGAGTTCGGCGGGGAATTCTCGGTCTGCGCAAACCTGCCCTATTACATCACATCCCCGATACTCATGTATCTGCTTGAAGGAGATATAAAGCCGCGGGAGATCATAATAATGGTGCAGAAAGAAGTAGCGCAGCGGCTCTGCGCCTCCCCCGGCAGTCCTGAATACGGCGCGCTTACCGCGGCGGCGGCCTGGTTCGGCGAGTGCGAACGGCTGTTTGCGGTGTCGGCCGGGAATTTCCTGCCGAAGCCGAAGGTGGATTCTGAGGTGATAAGGATAACGCCGTTCAAATCGCCGCCGTACCGCGTTTCAAGCGGCGAGACGCTGAGGCGGGTCATCCGCGGCGCCTTCGCCCGCCGCCGCAAGACGCTTGTAAACTCGATTACATCCGAATTCCCGAATATGAATAAGGAGCGGTTTGTAAAGATACTGACTGCGATGGGTCTCCCCGCCGATATCCGCGGGGAGCGGCTGTCGGTCGAACAATTCGCCGAAATGACGCTGTATATCGACGGAGTTATTCCGTTATGACAGGCTTTTCGCAAGAAGGTACAGATAAATTGCGGGCGTCTCTTTCGTGAGACGCCCGTTTTTGGTTATAATCGGTTTTCAGTCGTTGCTTCGGATGAGGATAAATTCGGAGCCGAATCCCGATTCAATCCGGCAGAGGATGCCGTTTTTCATTATTTCCTGACCGGTGAAGCGGAGCCGGTCGCCGGTCGATTCGTATGTGACGGAATAGCTGCGGTTCGGTCGGATGAAATGCGGGTAAATCACCGTCGGCTTTTCCGGCGGGACGTCCGAGTTTTCGAATACCGCCAGAAGTCCGCGGGAGCCGTCGGGCGAAGCGAATTCAAATATCGTCTCCTCCCCCGGCTTGCCCGGCTGCATTACCGGCTGAAACGGCGTGTGGTGCCACATAAGGCAGTTTTCCAGCATCGGGCGGATGAAGCTCTTGTAAAGCTCCAGTTTATCCTTTATCGTATCTTTGAGATAGGAAGTCAGCTGCTTTTCCGACGGCGCGATGCCGCGGAGTATCGGCCGGCCGAGCAGAGCGGCGCGGAGCTGGGTTTCGATATCGGCGTCGGTTGAAATGCCGCGCGTTTCGGTACCGAAGGTATACAGCAGAATATGCGGAGGCAGCGCCATCGTAAGTCCGCCGTAGATGCGGGTGGTGCGCGGCCGCCGCTGCCAGTCGGTGAATTCGGTGTTATGGAAGAGGGAGAGGGTCATCAGGTCAAGCCGCCCGCCTCCGCCGGCGCAGTTCTGCAGCTCAAGCGCCGGATATCTCCGCCGCACCTTGCGCATCATCCGCGCGAAAGCCTCATAATACCGCCAGTTGGTATTTTCGATATATTCGTCCCTGACGCGGCTCATCGAATGGCCGATATCGTTGTTGTGGTCTATCCGGAACATATCAATCTTATAATCGTCGACGATCCGGCAGATCTCCGAAGTGCAGTGATCTTCGCATTCGGGGATCGAAAGGTCGAGACAGCGGCCGACGATCCACTCAGGCTTCCGCGCCTTGAGCGAGGAAGCGGAACCCGCCGCTTCAATCTCGCACCAGAGTCCGAAGCGCATGCGCTTGTCATGCGCGTATTTGCTTATCGATTTTATCCCTTTTTCCAGCCACGGACCCGGCACCCAGTCGCCGGCGTTGTTCCACCAGGCATTCCGCTCGTTTTTGCCGAACCATCCGGCGTCGAAGACATACATCTCAACTCCCATCGAAGCGGCGATGTCGATGTCGCGGCGGATATTCTCATCGTTTTCGCGGTCGCAGAGATATCCGCGGTGATTCGCTTCGATCTCGCAGGCGCGGACTCCGGAGGGCAGTTTCGGCAGCACCGATGAGCGGATGTGTTCGTGGGTCAGCTGAACAATTCTGTCGAACGGCTCGCGCAGGAGCGCGGTATGAACGGCGGGAGTGACCGCTTTTTCGCCGGGGGAAAGGACACGGATCGCGTAATTTTCCGGCAGGGAGGAATCGATTCTCCGCAGCTCTTCGGACGGCAGCATCCCGGCGTCTATCGAGCAGACGGCTTTGTCCCCGTCGTATTCAGGGGTGATGTTCATCTGCCAGGAACCGCTCCAGGCGTATTCAACTACCAGCGTTTCATTGCCGCAGCGGTTATGGAGCCAGACGGCCGGCCTGCCGTAACCGGATTTCCCGCGGGACGAGCCGACAGCCAAAGGCTCTTTTAGAAGGTCGAAGCGGAAATCACCCTCCCGTCCCCATTGGTTTTCATGGCTGTAAGCCGCTTCAAACGGCGCGCCTTCGACAGTTTCCTCCCGACGGTCCTGCCGCCAGACGGGACCCGAAAGGGGATATACTTCGGTCAGCGCTGCTGTTTCGAGGGAGACGTTTTCTATCTCAAGCCATCTGACTATAAAATCTCCGCCGTTCAGCAGCGTATAGACCGTCACCCTCAGTTCGGCGTCCCGGTTAAGCAGCCTTACACCGTAGATTATGTCCTTTTCCGCTTCAATTCCGCGCAGTTCTTCAAGCGGCATGTGCATCAGCCGCCCGCTGTTTTCGAGCTCCCAGCCGAAAGATGTGTCGAAGGGTCTTTTATCCCTCATAAGCCCGATCCTGAATGATGGGGATACGGAACTCGGATCGGTATGGAATTCCGGCACGAACTGCCCTTCGCTGCTGCGCCACTTCATTCCGTAAACCCCGTTCACAACGCATTCGCAGAGCAGCTGCCGTCCGCTTAAATAGCAGAATTCGGCGCCGCCGTCGGCAAGCGTCCGGGTGAAGACGTCAACGTCTTTTGTGTTTTTAATCTTTGCCATAATAATTTCCCTGATGGTTTGTATATAAATAAACTAAACTTCGTTTGTATGAGGATTTTCCCGCCGGGTCATTCGTCGGGCGGCGGATACCTTCCCAATATATATTATATACCAAAAAAGCGGTTTTGTAAAGATAAAACAAATAAAATTGCTTTATTCGCTTTATTTCGCTTTATTCGGTTGAAAAGATAACAATTTATGGTGTATAATATATATTAAAAAAGATATAAGGATGTGATTTTTGTGAAGGAAAAGCTTGGCAGATGGTTTAAGCGCTATCTGGTCGACGCAACCGGATCGATGGCGATGGGACTTTTCGCGTCGCTTATAATCGGGCTGATCATTTCGCAGCTCTCCAAGATTCCGTACATGTCGTGGCTTTCGGTGCTGTCGAGTCAGACCGCCGCTTCCTCGCCGATTATCGGCGCCGCAATCGGAGTCGCGGTGGCTCACGGTCTCGGCGCAAAGCCGCTCGTCGTCTTCACTTCCGCCGTTACCGGCGCACTGGGATACGCGGCGGGAGATAATGCCGGCGGACCTGTCGGCGCGTATCTGGCGTCTGTTATCGGCGCGGAAGTCGGCGGGCTTGTCGCATCCAAGACAAAAGTCGATATAGTCGTTACTCCGTTTGTGACTATCTTGTCCGGAGGTCTTATAGGCGTCTTGGTCGGGCCGTATATCGGGAAAGCAATGACCGCGCTCGGAACCTTTGTGAATAACGCGACAACGCTTGCGCCGATACCGATGGGAATCGTCGTTTCGGTAGTCGTCGGCATGGCGCTGACCGCGCCGATCAGCTCGGCGGCGCTCTGTATTTCTATCGGCATCGACGGCATTGCCGCCGGAGCCGCCTGCGTCGGCTGCTGCTGCAATATGATAGGCTTTGCGGTCGCAAGCTACCGCGATAACGGCATCGGCGGCCTTATCTCGCAGGGCGTCGGCACTTCGATGGTGCAGGTCCCGAACATCATGCGCTACCCGCAGATATGGCTCGCCCCGATCTGCGCTTCCGCCGTGCTGGGGCCGATCAGCTCGGCTGCGCTCGGTATGACGAACACCAAAGTCGGCGCCGGAATGGGCACCTCCGGCCTCGTCGGTCAGTTCGGAGCCATTGATGCGATGAGCGCCGCCGGCGACAGCGCTTTGACGATCGCTATTCAGATCGCCCTTATGCACTTCATCCTCCCTGCCGCCCTGACCCTCGGTTTTGACTTTATCTTCCGCAAGATAGGCTGGGTGAAGCCCGGCATGATGAAGCTGGGAGTTGCCGGCGAAACCGTTTCCGCAGCAGAAACTTATACGACAGAAGTGACTCCCGCGGCGGAAATTACTTCCGCGACAGAAGCGACTTCCTCGACGGAAGAAAAAGCTGAAGTTGAAGAAGTTACAAAAGATGAATAATTGCCCGAACCGTCTCGTCGAGGCGGTTCAAATCAGCGCAATTATGTTAGATAGTAAACTATCTAACAGCATAGCCGCATCTCAAAATCGCACCTAATTGTAAATATTTGTCCTTTGCTATTGCATTGCCGGCGAAAAAGTTATATAATTATAAGGTATATGTTTATGTCGGGCAGCAGGCTTGATTGACGAGCGACGGCGTTCACGCGGGCACAGAGAGAAACGACGGCAGGGCTGAAATCGTTTCCCCGCCGGTCAAAAAGGCATTTCGGCTGCTATTTAAACGGCATCGCCCCGCCCCCGTTAAAGGGCTTAACTGAGCGCCGCATTTTTGCGGAAACTGGGTGGTACCGCGGAATTTCCGTCCCATGAATTTATTTCAGGGGACTTTTTTATTTCCCGAATTACTTGAATTAAACGATAACTTTCAAAGAAGGTAAAAGCATGATAAGAGAACAGCTCGAAAAAATCAAAAACCAGGCGCTGTCCGAGCTTATTTCGGCAGAAAACGAAGCCGCTTTAGAGGAGCTTCGCGTAAAAGTCCTCGGAAAGAAATCCGAACTCAGCTCGGTGCTTCGCGGCATGGGACAGCTTTCCGCCGAAGAGCGGCCGGTTGTCGGCGCCCTTGCAAACGAAGTGCGCGCCGCCGTCGAAAACGCGCTTGCCGAACGCCGCGAAATCATAATGAAGAAGATAGGCGACGCAAAACTTGCCGCCGAGCGCATCGACGTAACGATGCCCGGCAAAGCTCAGCGCCGCGGCAACCGCCATCCTTTGGGGATAGTCGAGTATGAAATGGCGGAGATCTTCCGCACCATGGGCTTCGATATCGTCGAAGGACCGGAAGTCGAATACGATTATTACAACTTCCAGGCGCTGAACATCCCGGAAAACCATCCGGCGCGGGACACGCAGGACACCTTCTACATAACCGACAATATCCTGCTGCGCTCGCAGACCTCCGGCGTTCAGGTCCATGTCATGGAGCAGACGCCGCCGCCGATACGCATCGTCTCCCCCGGCCGCGTCTACCGCTCCGACGCCGTCGACGCGACGCACAGCCCCAACTTCCACCAGATGGAAGGGCTTGTCATCGACAAAGGCATCACGATGGGCGATCTGCGCGGTCAGCTTCTGATGTTCGCGCAGAGAATGTTCGGCGAAGATACAAAGATACGCTTCCGCCCGCACCATTTCCCATTTACCGAACCCTCCGCCGAGGTGGATATCTCCTGCTTTGCCTGCGGCGGCAAGGGCTGCCGCATCTGTAAAGGCGAGGGATGGATTGAGATACTCGGCTGCGGAATGGTACATCCGAACGTCCTTCAAATGTCGGGAATTGATCCCGAAATATACACCGGATTCGCCTTTGGCGTCGGCATCGAGCGGGTCACGCTCTTCCGCTACGCCATAGACGATATGCGGCTTTTATACGAAAACGACGTCCGCTTCCTGCGGCAGTTCAGATAAGCGAGGGAGAATATGTATACTATCGGAATCACCGGAGGCACCTGTTCCGGAAAAACCACGCTGACGGCGCGTCTCTGCGAGCTCTTAGAAGCCGACGGATATAAAGCCGAAGTCCTGCATATGGATGCATTTTTCAAAAACCCGACTCCGAATGTCACAGCTCCCTTTACCGGCATCGAATACCCCGAACACAACGCGCCGGAGTCCTTCCGGCTTGAGGAGTTTTACGCCGCTATCGAGGAAAAACAGAACTCAGACGCCGATATATTGATTATCGAGGGGCTTTTGATACTCCGGCTTGAGCCGATACGCTCAAAGCTGAATTTGAAAATATTCGTCGATCTGCGCAGCGACGAGCGGCTATACCGCCGCATAAAGCGCTTCATGCGCGACCGCGGACAGACGCTGGAAGAGGTAAGCGACCGCTACCTTGACACCGTCCGCTACCGTCACGATGAATTTGTCGAGCCGTCGCGCTGGTACGCAGATATCGTCCTGAACGGCGCAAATCAATTAGGTCTCGGCGCAGAAGCCGTCGCCGCGCTTGTGCGGTCGAAATTAAATTAAGGAGGGGCTTTTCATGCTGCTTTCAAGAGAATGGCTCAATGAATTCGCCGATGTCGCCTCGATTCCGACAAAGGAATATTGCGACCGGATGACCGACACCGGCACAAAAGTCGAGGGCTACGAATCCCTCGCCGCCGATATTATAAACGTTTATGTCTCTAAAGTTTTATCGATAGAACCGCACCCGCAGGCCGACAAGCTGCTTATCTGCATGGTCGACGACGGCGGGGATAAACCGCTTCAGATAGTCACCGCCGCGAACAACATGAAAGTCGGAGACTATATTCCGGTCTGCCGCGCTCCCGCGGAACTTCCCGGCGGCGTTAAGATTAAAGCCGGCAAACTCCGCGGCGTCGAAAGCTTCGGTATGTTCTGCTCGATTGCCGAGCTGGGACTTACCCTCCACGAAATGCCGTACGCCTGTGAAGACGGACTGCTTATTTTAAACGACGACCCGGAACTGAAAGACAAACTGACTCCGGGCGAAGATATCCGCGACACCCTGCGCCTTCGCGACGATGTGGTGGATTTTGAGATCACTTCAAACCGCCCCGACTGCCTTTCGATGATAGGTCTCGCCCGCGAAACCGCCGCTTCGTACGATATCCCGCTGAAACTTAAAACTCCGGCGGTAAAAGGTTCTGCCGGAAATATCTCCGATTATCTCAAAGTGAGCATCTCCTCCCCGCTCTGCCGCCGTTACGCGGCGAGAATTGTCCGGAACATCCGCATCGCGCCTTCGCCGCTCTGGCTTAGGATGCGGCTGCGCGCCATGGGCGTCCGGGCGATCAACAACATAGTCGACATAACCAACTATGTCATGCTTGAATACGGTCAGCCGATGCACGCCTTCGATTACCGCTGCATCGACGGCAGCGCGATAAACGTCCGCGAGGCTTACGAAGGGGAAACCTTCGTTTCGCTCGACGATCAGCCGCATGAGCTGAAAGCCGGAATGTTAGTCATCGCCGACGAAAAGAAAGCGGTGGCGCTTGCCGGCGTCATGGGCGGTCAGAATTCGG